>CAZFBN010000087.1:0-23809 GCA_964517145.1 uncultured Saprospiraceae bacterium | reverse complement strand
ATCCGCATTATCTAAAACAAATTCTTTCTTGAGTTTTGGTGCGGAAACCCTATATTGGCAATATTTGGATTCAAACGACCGGAAGTAAACTGAGAGCCTTGTGCAGTAGCAACACCACCAGCTTGCAGGGCGGGTTCCATCACCAGGAAGTAGTGCGAACCGGTACGGTCGCCTGCGTACAAGGTATTGCGCTGGATACTGCCGTTGGTGTACATAGAGGCAGACAATCTGAAGCGGAAATCGTTTTCAAAGCGTTTGTCATAAGCGACTTTGAAAAAGACAGATGGATTTTTCTTGATAGCTTCTTTGTTAGCACCAATTGGCGTTTCCGCATATTTTTCAACGTTACCATTGATGAACCCGGAACTCATCCCTACCATTGCCATCAAACCATCTGCTGGGAAAACATAGACCTCCCCACCAATTTCTGTGGAGAATGCATCCAAAATATTGTTTTCTACAAATGGATTGAACATCGTGTTGCCACCATCGGTACGGCGGAATTGCATGTCACCAAAGTTAGGCTGGAAGTGTCCGATTTTTACGCGCAGGTAATCCGTGAACCATTGTGGGTTACCAAACATGGGCAATTTATCAATTTGAATGTAGCCGCCTTTTACCCAAAATTCAGAGTGGTGACGAGAAGACATATAGTTTTCCAAACATACCCGAATACCATCTTCGATTTGGAAGTCGAGGTTGAGGTTTGCCATTGCCAGGTTAAAACCAGCCAGGGTAGCAGAAGTAGAGTCGCCAGGCGTGTTGAGCAACCAGGTATTTTTACCACCCACTACGTTGTTCGTAGCCACACCGTACAGGAAGTTGGTATTTCTAGCATCCGTTGGGGAAACTGCTTTGTAAGTAGCCTTATTGCTATGCTCCAGGTGTTGATAATCCTGGGTAAAGCTACCGCCGATGCGAATTTTAAAACCACTGTAAGCTGGTTGTTCTGCCTTTTTAGAAGGTTCGAATACATTGATCCCTTCCTTATCCCAGGGGCGATAATATTGAAGATCAGGTTGTTGTGCGAGTGCAATTGTTGCAAAGCAGCTGAGCATGATTGCTGCCGAAACCTTGATAATGGTGCTAAAGGATTTCATAAACTATTTTTTTTATTCGTGAAAGAATGTTTTTTGTTTGTTTATAAAATGTTATTTGTTGTCTGTTATTGGTTATTGGTAAGGGGTTGATTAGAAGACGATTCCGCGAATAAGCGTTAATTGATAACATTAATTTACTTTCGAGTCTTTTCCTAATTTTACATTAAAACTAATCGTTACTTCGTCTCCCGTTTTCATAGTGCCCATGAGCGCTGTCGGCGGATCAATTTTAAAGTCGGTCATTTTCAGCTTCTTAGCGCCTTCAAAGAGGATAGAACCGTCGCTTAATACTTTGCCTTTTACTGCCATTTCGATGGAGCGTGTCTCTCCGGCAATGCTTAAATTACCGGTGGTTTTTATATCATAACTATCGCCACTTTTAGTCAAGCTATTCACTTTTGTTAAAACATAAGTAATGGTTGGGTTGGTGTCTTTTTTCAAAGATGACCAGGTCTTTTTGTCCATGATCGAGCCTTTGGAACTCTTGATACCACCCACAGCGATTTCCACTTTCAAAGATTTAATACTTTTTAAAGTATTGGCTTCCAGTTGAATATCGCCTTTTGCTTCTACTTTGGTTGCGTCTGATTTCCAGTCGTGCACGTTGGAAGTTCCGGCTATCGAAAGATGGCTGGTAATGATTTCGTAGCTGTCTTGTGCAGAAGTGTAGCCCAGGAATAAAATTACTACTGATACTACCATGAATAAGCGTCGCATAATTGATTCTTTTTGATTTACGTTGTTAAGTTGTGGGTATTACGATGGCTAAAAAGTGACACTCGTCAGTGGATTAAGTGATATTTGTCACACAACGCACACGTGCAGAACATTCTGATAATCAAAACCCTTATGAAATAAGGGCTCAAGCGATGTCGCAACGCTAATGTTAAAACGGTAAATATTTTTTGAACTACATCTTTCTACATTCTCCAAAAATACTCAAATCAAAATTAAAATTGGCTTGACCGTTTTTTTAGACTGGCGAAAAATCTTTTGACCAAAAATGGAGGGAAATTTTATCGCTGGCAGCGCTAAAAATTAATACAGACAGCATTTTTTTATATTTTTATACAATTGATTATTAATATTTTAAGAGTAAAAATCTTCTAAAAAGCAGTTAAAAAAGCAAGCCAAATATTATTTTGGAAGGACAACAAATGAATTTTTAAAAACCGTGCGTGCTCGATCTAGGCGTAGGAAATTTTGTGGATGTGGATTTCGCACATCTTCAGGATTTGCGAAATCTAACAGGTATTCGTATATACAGACGCTGTAATAATTGTATTATTCAAGAGAGGCAAAAAGACACAAATTATTTATAATCAACCGCTTATATTTTATTAATACCTCCCAAAAACGGCACAAACCGAAAATCCGCAAACACTTCTTCCTTCCATTCCTGTTCGCCAGTGCGGGTGATGCGGTACATCTGTTGCACTTTCTCGCCAATCGGAATCACCAGTGTGCCCCCTATTTTTAATTGTTCCTTCAATGCCTGAGGCACTTCCAGGGCACCGGCGGTCGCCAAAATCTTGTCAAAAGGAGCGTGTTCGGGCAGTCCCTTCGAGCCATCGCGAAAAAAACAGCGCACATTGCCCACCCGCATTTCGTGCAGCAGCGCATCGGCTTTGCGAAATAAAGCTTCCTGCCGCTCAACCGTGAAAACCCGCGCGCCAAGCATGGCTAAAATGGCTGCCTGGTAGCCAGAACCCGTGCCAATTTCCAGAATTTTATCGCGTTTTTTTACCTCCAAAAGTGTGGTTTGGTAGGCCACGGTGTAAGGTTGCGAAATGGTTTGCTCGTTGCCAATCGGAAAAGCTTTATCTTCATAAGCGTGCTCTTCAAACGCCCGATCCAGGAAAAAATGACGCGGCAGTGCCTCCATAGCGTCCAGCACCATTGGATCAAGTTCACTGCGTTCGCGTAGTTTTTCTATCAAACGGCGGCGCATCCCCTTATGTCTATAATTATCTTCCATCCACAAAATGTGTAAGTAGTCGAGCAGCATTTTCACGCAACGGAACTGATAATCAGTATTTTATAAAACGAAGTTGTTTAAAATTAAAGATTTTATTTAATATATAAACTTAGCTGGTATCTTTGATAAAGCACCTAATTTCGCCACGAAGACACCAAAACACTAAATCTCACAAAAGTTTTGTCTAGAATTTGTGCCTTCGTGTTTTTGTGGCAGATTGCAAAAACGGTTCATTTATTGACTGATATTAAAGTTTTTTATCAATTTTAAACAAGTTCAACATCAAATAAACAATTAACAATGCTCAATTACTTAATTAAAGTTAACATTTATCAACAAAACGCTTCGAAGCCCTGAAAATACAAATTTTAAGCGCAAATATTTGCAATCATTTTATTTTTCAACACTTGACTTGCTTTTAGAATTGCTTGCAAGCTGTATAAAATATTTTATTTTGCAGCATAAATCAACACTTAAAAAATGACAACTTCCGAATTTCGCCAATACGCCCACCAACTCGTCGATTGGATGGCGGATTATATTGAAAATAAAGCGCAATATCCAGTCAAACCGAACATGAAACCCGGCGATATCAAAGCACAACTGCCGCCTGCCGCGCCGGAACAATCCGAAGATTTTACACAAATATTTAGTGATTTTAAAAACATTATATTGCCGGGGATGACGCACTGGCAACATCCGCAATTTTTTGCTTACTTTCCGACCGGCGCGAGCGAACCCTCGATTTTAGCGGAAATGCTGGCGTCCACGCTCGGCGCGCAATGTATGATCTGGCTCACTTCGCCCGCCGCCGAAGAACTCGAAGAGCGCATGATGGAATGGCTGCGCGATGCGCTGGGTTTGCCGCCACATTTCATCGGGGTGATTCAGGATAGCAGCTCGTCTGCCACGCTGGTGGCGCTGCTCACGGCGCGAGAGGCGCGTTCTCAGTATCAAATCAATCAGTCAGGATTTACCGGTAGCGAGCGGTTTCGGGTTTACACTTCTTCACAAGCACATTCATCGGTCGATAAAGATGTAAAGATTGCCGGTTTGGGTATCGAAAATTTAATAAAAATTGAGGTGGATGAAAATTTTGCAATGATTCCTGAAAAATTGGAGGAACTTATTATACATGATGTAAATAACGGCTACACACCATTATGTGTCGTTTCAACAATTGGTACCACGAGTTCCACTGCAATTGACCCGATTCATCAAATTAATAATATTTGCAAAAAATACAATATCTGGCATCACATTGATGCATCGTATGCCGGTACAGCCCTTATTCTGCCTGAGTTTCGCTGGATGAGTGCAGGTGTGGAAGCAGTGGATAGTTTTGTATTTAATCCGCATAAATGGCTGCTCACGAATTTTGATTGCTCGGCTTATTATGTAAAAGATAAACAAGCTTTAATTAATACATTTAGCATTTTACCAGAATATTTAAAAACGCCGGAAGATAAACTGGTGAATAACTATCGGGATTGGGGTATTCCGCTGGGTAGAAAATTTCGGGCACTCAAGTTGTGGTTTGTGCTAAGGGCTTATGGATTAGAGCAATTACGCAATATTATTCGTAATCATATTAATTGGGGACAATGGTTATATCATGAAATTAAAAACACCCCGGATTTTGAAATCATGGCACCGGCACCATTAAATCTCGTTTGCTTCCGCTACCATCCTACCGATGTAAATGACGAAGCGGAATTGGAGCATATAAACGCCACTTTATTACAACAACTTAATAACAGCGGCAAAATATTATTAACTCAAACAAAATTAAATGGTAAATACATCATTCGTTTTGTCGGCGGACAGCATGATTTGACGTTGGAAGATGTAAAAAAGGGGTGGGAGTTGATGAAGGAATATACTCGCTGATATTCGCAGATGAATTACGCGAATGTTCGCAGAAAACCTCAACAAATCTGCGTTTATCTGCGAGCAAAAAATTCAAAACACGCCCCATTTCCTCCGATCTCTTCTAATTTTATAATACAAATTTTCCCGTGCGCCTAGCCCCAGCGCGAGTGCATCTTTTTTATCGGTATTAAAATCCAATATCATCGGGCGACCGGCGTGCGTGCGCAACAGCAGGTCAAATAAAAATGCCAGGGCACCAAACTCCGCGCCACGCGGGGATTCTACGGGTACCAGGCTCAAGACTTTATTATGACTGTAAATAAAAAAATTAACGGCTAATAATTCCCCGCTATCATCCTGAATACCAGAGGCGAAGCCCCAGCCGCGATGTAAAATATTATACATAATGCGTTGTAAAGCATGAAAATTGCGCTCCAGATTAGAACGGTCTTTCGCGTATTTCCGGTAGAAATCAGCGATTTTTTCCGGTTTGAGATTAGAATTGGGCACCAGTTTATTTTCGGCGGCGATGGCGATTTTTTCTTTTATATCATTTGTATAATTATCGTATAATGTTTCATAAGATTCCGTTAATAACATCTGGTGGTTGTATAATTCTTCTATTTTAAACCCATGATCTTTAGGCAAGTTAATCTGCTCATTTACAACAATTTCCACGGATTTATATTCGGCAGGAATGGCATTAAAAAAAGCTTCCACGCGCTTCGACGATAAAGCATTGATAGAATACAAACCCAATTCGCGCATCAACGACGGCTGATGTAATTCTTTTCCGCCGAAGAAACCCTTGCGCCACACCAATGGAAATACTGATTCATAGTCCCCCTCCACAAGTCCATCCCAATCTTTCGCCACATGATCCAAAAACCATTTATAGCCAAATACATTACCATTATTGGCATAGTGTACACAGCTGTTCCACTTGACTTTATCAATGTCCTGGTGTTTGATAAGTTGGATTTGCATGATGTTAAGATGGTGTGTTGGTATATCGGTATATCGGTTTATCGGTTTATCGGTTTATCGGTTTATCGGTATTTTGGTATTTTGGTTTTTTGGTTTTTTGGTAATTAAACTTGTAAAACGGCAAAGCGTTCAAAAACTTAAAAAGATTAGATGCCTTTTTCACATTTATGCTTGGCATGACCCTTGCACGCAAGTCTTCCTTTCTTCAATTCCCATCTGCCGAATAGGGGTATTCATCCGATGAAAGCCTCTATTGATAGAAAAATTTCGACAATCAAATGACATTTCACTACTATTGCATCACAATATTAAAATTATCCGGCTATGCTAAAAAAATTCGCCATCTCCACTTTTTTGCTTTTGATTGCTTTCAGTGCTGTAGTTGCACAAGAAACCTGGTCTTTGGAACAATGCGTTCGTTTTGCGCAGCAAAATAGTTTAACGGTTAAGCAAGCGCAAAATACGGTGCAATTGAATCAATTGACATTAAAACAAAATCAATATAACAGGATTCCTACGCTGAATGCTTCTATGTCGTATGGTTATAATTTTGGTCGTACGATTGACCCAACGACGAACACTTTTATCAACCAAAATAATGGAAATAGCCAGCTACAGGTTAGAAGTACCGCACCCATTTTTCAAGGTGGGCAGATCAATAATAGCATTAAACAAAGTAAATTGGATGTGCAAGTGTCAGAGTTGAATGTGGCAAGCGCCGTGAATAACCTGAGCTTGGACGTTGCAACGGCGTACTTGAATATTTTATTGGGTGAAGAACAATTGGCAACCGCACGACAGCAGTTGGCATTGTCACAAACGCAGTTGGAGCAAACCAATCGCTTGATTCAGGCAGGCTCTCGTCCAGAGGTGGATCGCTTTGACATTTTGGCACAAATTGCTCGAAATGAACAGTCTATCATTCAGGCTGAAAATACCATTGCCAATGCATATTTGAATTTGAAGCAACTGATGAATGTGGATCAGAATCTGGACATTCGCATCGAGCGCCCAGAAGTAAATGTGCCAGCTTTAGACCCCGATCAATTTTCTTTGAATGAAATTTATACTACTGCTTTAGGCTCCCAGCCGCAAGTAAGGGCAAATGATTTGAACATCGAGAGCGCGCAGGTAGGCATAGCCGTTGCGAGAGGTGCGTTGTTGCCAACGGTTTCTTTGTTTGGTAATTTGAATTCTTTTTTCTCCACTCAAAATAAAAGAGTAAGTAGTTACACTGATATCCGCAACCCACAAACTGTTTACATTGATGGTCAAGAAGTGGTGGTGGAATTTCCAGGACAAATTCCAGTATTAGAAAATAATCCTTATTTTGATCAGATCAATCAAAACTTTGGTCAAGGATTTGGCATAAGTTTGAATATCCCCATTCTAAATAATTTCAGCAGCCGATTAGGCGTACAGCGTGCTCAGGTGGGCGTTTTGGATGCCGAAGTACGCAGCCAACAGACCCGGCAGCAATTAAAAACCAATATTCAAAGCGCTATTGCAAACGCACGTGCTGCCAAGCGCTCGTATGAAGCCGCGCAGCGCTCCGTAGAAGCGAATCAGATAGCCTTCCAAAATGCACAGAGACGTTTTGATTTGGGCGCCGTTAACTCCCTGGAATACACCACTGCCCGCAATAACCTTGACTTGGCGCAGATCAGTTTGATTCAAGCAAAGTTTCAATTGGTATTTAATGTGAAACAGGTAGAATTTTACCTCGGTCGGGAACTTAAATTGGATTAAACTTTGTGATTGGTTAGTAGTTATTGGTTTGCAGCTACCTGTATTCCCCAAAACCCAATAACAGATAACAAATAACAAATAACCAACACCCAATCCCAACACATAAGAAAACTCTTTAAATAGCAATAAACAATGGCAATAGAAAAACGAAAAAAACCCAACTGGCTACTCATAGGTTTGGTAGGACTCATTGTTGTACTCATCGCTGCAGCAGTTATCAGAAACCAATCTAAACCAAAAGGTGAAGTGGTGACCACCGAAAAGGTGACCCGCCGTACCATTACCGAAAAGGTATCTGCAAGCGGGAAGGTATTTCCGCAGGTAGAAATCAAAATCAGTTCGGTTGTATCAGGTGAAGTAGTGGAGTTATTTGTAGAAGAAGGCGACTCCGTTGTGCAAGGTCAATTGCTCGCGCGCGTGGACCCCGAAGCCATCGAATCGCAGGTAGAACGCGGCATAGCAGGTGTCAACAGCGCTAAAGCGCAGCTTGCCAATTCGCGCTCGCAAATTGAGCAGTTCAATGCACAAAAGGAGCAGATTCAGGCACAATTGAACCTGGCGCGCGAAGTCCATAAGCGCAACGAACAACTTCGCAAAGAAGGCGTTATTTCGCAAGCCGATTATGACTCGTCTTTGTCAAATTTACGTGCAACAGAAGCGAACCTTCGGGCAGCTGATGCCAATATCAAAGCCGCTCAGCAAAGCGCACGCGGGGCAGCGTTTTCGGTGCAAAGTGCAGAGGCTTCGCTCAAGGAATTGCGTACCAGCTTGCGCCGTACCGAATTGTTTGCGCCGTCCAGCGGCATTATTTCCAGCTTGAGTGTTGAACAGGGCGAACGCGTGGTAGGTACCATTCAAATGAGCGGTACAGAAATGATGCGCATTGCCAACCTCAACAACATGGAAGTGCGGGTGGATGTGAGTGAAAATGACATTCCGCGCGTGACTTTGGGCGACGAGGTGGAAATCGAAGTGGATGCTTACATCGGTCGCAAATTTAAAGGAACAGTGACGCAAATTGCGCGCTCGGCGACTTTGGCTACGGGTACTGCGGCATTGACCAGCGATCAGGTGACCAATTTTGAAGTGCGCATTACCATCGATCCTGCTTCTTACCAGGATTTGATTTCTTCTGATAAAAATTATCCCTTCCTGCCAGGCATGTCTGCTTCGGTTGAAATCTTGACAGAAACGGAAAAAAATGCGTTGTCTGTACCAATTCAGGCAGTGACGACCCGCGAACGCGACGAAAACAAAAGCAACCAAAAAGCCAACCAAGCAGAAGGGCAAGCGGTGGCAGCTAATAACGAAGAAAAAGAGATCAATCAGGAAGATTTAAAAGAGGTGGTTTTTGCAGTAAGCGCCGACACCGTCTCCATGATCGAAGTGAAAACTGGCATTCAGGATGACACGTACATCCATGTAACGTCTGGATTGAAAGAAGGTCAGGAAATTGTAATCGGACCTTACACCGCTATTTCTCGTAAATTGAAACAAGGCGAACGCATTCAGCGGGAGTCGGATACGAAGAAAAAGCAAGATAAGGATAATTCAGACGAGCAAGAAAACTAAAGCACTTATAGCAATAAATAGCATGACTGAGGCGGACGGTACAACAACTGTCCGCCTTTTTTTATTTTTATAATTGATAAAATTGTTCTAAAATTTATACCGATTTGAATGGAAGCTGGCGCGTTAAAATCCACGTAATAAACTAATTATCAACTTTTTAAACACCACATTGCTACTTTCTCATTTCAAATTTGATACAACATGAAAACACTCCTCGTTTTTATCAAAAATCCCGTACTCGGAAAAGTCAAAACTCGTATTGCCCAAACTGCCGGCGATGTGCGTGCCCTACAAATCTACCTTGAATTGCTACGCCACACCCGCGAAGTTGCCCTCAGCACCGATGCGCGGCGGCTTTTGTTTTACAGTGATTTTATCAACGAAAATGATAGCTGGCATCCCAGTAGTTTTCAAAAGTTTGTACAGCAGGGAGCCGATTTAGGCGAGCGCATGCGGCGTGCCTTCGAATTGGCGTTTGAACTTGGCGCTACTAAAGCGGTGATCATTGGCAGCGATTGCGCAACTCTTAGCGGTGCCATCGTAGAAGCCGCTTTTCGCAATCTGCAAGACCATTCGTTTGTGGTAGGACCCTCTCTTGACGGTGGATATTACCTTTTGGGAATGAATGCTTACGAACCCAGCGTGTTTGAAGCCATCGAGTGGAGCACCGAAGCCGTTTTGCCGACTACCCTCGACAGAATTAACGCACTGAAACAAAGTCATTTTCTCCTGCCCGCCTTGCCCGATATTGATTTTGAAGCAGACTGGGAAAAATATGGCTGGGACATTTAAATGTGAGATATGAAATGCAAAATGTGAAACTTTTCACCTTTCATATCTCATATTTCATATTTGTTTTTACTCCCAATAATCCGTTTGTGGTATGCCAAATATATAAAAACAGTCGTTTTTAATATGTTATTTGCCATTTAATAAATGAACTTGTTTAAAATTGATAAAAAACTTTAATATCAGTTAATAAATGAACCGTTTTTGCAATCTGCCACAAAAACACGAAGGCACAAATTTTACACAAAACTTTTGTGAGATTTAGTGTTTTGGTGTCTTCGTGGCGAAATTAGGTGCTTTATCAAAGATACCAGCTAGTTTATATATTAAATAAAATCTTTAATTTTAAACAACTTCAATGAAAAGAGCCTCATTTTATTTTAAAAATGGCAATTTTCGTTTTAAATACACCGATTTTTGTTTGATAGATGGCGTTTTTTTACTTAAAATGGGTGCATTTCATTTTAAATTCGACGATTTTTGTTTGGTAGATGGCATTTATGTTTTAAAAACTGGAAATTTCGTTTTAAAAACGCCGATTTTTGTTTTAAATATGGCAAGTTTCACTTTCTAATCGTAGTTTTCGTTTTAAAATATGGCAATTTTCGTTTTAAATCTGCTACTTATTTTATTCAAAATAGCAATTGTAGCTTCCTGATTAACATTACTAAATATTCTATTCGGGATTTTAAGAATCAATATTTCAAAAAAGTGCATGTTGGAATTTTGTTGATTGATCTGATCTTCTTTGGCTGAAACAAATCAAAAGCGGGTTTTCACGAATGTATATTTTGGAAATTGAAAAGGTAAAAGTATGCCGGGCACTTCGATTCTTAACCAACAAGTTGTTGTGGATTAGATAAGGAAATGGAATTTTAAAAGATAGGACATTAGCTAGCAAGGATTTACTTACGGTTTTGCTGCCACTTGCGGCAATTTTTTAAGGGTGATGCGCCCCAATTCGCGGGTGGGATCGAGCGCTTCTTCGCGAATTTCCTGCCAGTAGCCGTCGAGGGAGGTTTCCCAAATGCTGGTTTTGTAAAGCAATTGGTACTTGCGTTTGAAAGGTGGTTTAAAATCGGAACCGCCAATCGGCATGAATTCAATATCGTAAATGGAAAGCGACCAATCGTCGAAAAGCCGCCCTTTGATTTTCATTTCAATGATTTCTCCATCTTTTAAATAGATGTACGAACGCCCCGTGACGCCGCCATCCTTGTAGCGCAGCAACATTTGAAAGCGATGCTCGTTGGTAGAATAGATGCCATCGAGGGTAATGGAACCTTCCCATAAACCTTCGAGGCGATTCTGGGCAGCAAGCAAACTAGCGGAGCCTGCCAAAAGGCAAAGGGTGATAAAAAGACGCATAGGGAATGATCCGATTTATAATGGGTGTACGTTTACGGATTTTTTCTAGCCTCGTAAACGTACCTCCGCTTAATGTTTGATAAATTTTTTGATTCCTTTAATGCGGTTGTTGCCGATTATTTCTACAAAATAGGCTCCTGCGGCGAAATTTGCAAGGGGTAATTCAAAAATATTGGCTCCTATTACAACGTCCGAGCCTCCTCGAAGCATGATTTTGCCTTGAGCATCAAATACTTGCCAGTTCACTACATCCGAAAAGCGGGTGTCAATTTCGAGATAGACAACGGAAGTTGCCGGATTGGGCGTTAGCCGAATGTCGTAGTCTGCTCCAACAGGAATTTTTGCGGGTTTTTCTGGAAACAGCTGGGTTTTAGGAATGATTTGCTTCGGCAGCTTATCCGCACTCCAACTCAAGCGCGCGACCGCGTGCGCTGCCAGATCGTGAAAGTCCATGCGAATCGAATACAGCTTGCCTGCTTCCAACGCAATGGAGCCTTTGTGTTCGGTTTCTGGCTGCGGAATCCATTGGTTTACAATAGATTGGTCGTTGACCCAAAGTCGAACGCCATCGTCGGTGCTGGTGTAAAAAGTATAGATTCCAGTGAGCGGCGGCATGATTTTACCCGTCCAGCGCACGGCAAAATATTCAGCTTTCAGTTTGGCATCGGGCGCATTGAAGCCCCAATCAAAATTCAGAACCGAATCCACGCGGGTGAGCAAGGGCGGCGTATCAAAAGCCACATCGGGCGCAACGTTTGGATTGAATTGATAATAATTGCCCAATAATCCTGTGCCATTGCCTATGGCGAGTGTGGCTTCCTCGTAATGCGCAGTGACGGTCGCTTGTTCGCCCGCTAAAAAAGTAAAGAAATCATCGGTGCTACCGTTGTGCCAATTTTTTAAAAAATAGAGTTTATTGCCAATGGTTTGCACGGCTGGTGCAGCAATGGTGCGGCGAATGCCTTCCACGCTGGTCACATTGAAAGGCGCATTGACGGTTTTGCCGTCCACATTCATGGAAAGCCCTGCTGGCTCGGTCATAACGGAGAATTGGGTTTTAACCGGAAGGACATCGCGGTAAGTTGAGCGCGTCAAGCCGCCCCGATCGGTTGCCGTCAAGTGAATGCGAAAGAAGACATTGTCATCAATTTCTCCAATCTGGGGAATTCGGAAACTGCCTGAGTCAATCCCTGACGTCAGATCGAGCGCCGGGTGGAAATGTTCGTCGTGATGAAAATCAATCTTCCAGGTTAGATTGTCGGGGTTCAGGGTTCCATCTTCGGGGTCGGCTCCATTACCTGCAAAGGGGAGGGTTTCACCGGCGCGGTAGGTTGCATTTGCAGTTGGGAGGGTTATATTCACACTTGGACGGGCATTTGGAGTGACGCGGAGCACTACTTCTTTGCTGGAAACCTCTCCTTGCGCGTTTTTGACCACACATTTAATTTTTTTTCCGTCGTCGGCGAGTTGCGCATTGGTAAAAATGAAAGCTGCGCCGTTGTTATTTGCAATGATTTGATTGTCAACCGACCATTCAAAAGTTAAAGGTGCCTTGCCAGATGCCTGGAGTTGAAAGGTAGCGTCCTCCCCCACCGGAACGGTGACAGATTGAGGCTGCACCGCGATGAATGGCGCACCGCTGCCTTCATAAAAAACCCGCCAAAGGGCACCGTTATTGGTGCTGGTGTTGTCCGCCAATCCGCCGCCACCGATGCCAGCCCGAACCAGGTAATACAAATCGCCTTCGGGGGCAGTCATGATTTGTACCAATTGATCTAAGCCGCTGATGAAGGTAGATTCGATTTGTCCGTTGTCAGGATTCAACACTTTCATGTAGCCCGCGCAGTAATCGGCGAAAAAATATTTGCCTACGTATTGAGGTGGAAAAGTTGCAATGACAGGATTGTAAAAAGCCGCGCCTATAATGGAGCAGCCGTTGGCATGGCTATAAGCGTACAAGGGTTCTTGATAGTTATCGGGGGGTAATTGCGCCTGACGCTTGCCTTCTATGCGATCCCAGCCGTAGTTTCCACCTTTTACAATGAGGTTAACTTCTTCAAATTGCTCGCCACCTACGTCGTTTGCTAGTAATCTGCCCGTGCCCGGCTGAAATGCAAATGTAAACGAATTGCGAAAACCCAATGCCCAAATGGCTCGATACTTGCCGGTTACCTGATTGTAAAAAGGATTGTCAGCCGGAATGCTACCATCGGTATTAATTCTTAAAATTTTACCGTGTAAACTATTCATATTCTGTGCGTTGGCACCATTCGCGCCATCGCCCACCGAAATGTACAACTTGCCATCAGGTCCAAAAGCCATTGCACCACCGTTATGAATCGTGCCGGATAGCGGCTCTAATTCTAACAGCACCAACTCGCTGTTGGGAATGGCGTAATCCCCGTTGGCAGTGAAGCGACTGATGCGATTGAAATTGGCACCTGGCACTGTGTAAAAAAGATAAAAAAAATGATTGCGCTCAAAATCAGGATCCAAGACAATGCCGCCCAAGCCACGCTCATTAAAATTGTCCACTGCGATGGTAAAAAATGGATCGGCGAGCAACTGCCCGTCGCGCACGATGCGCACGTTGCCGCTTTTTTCCGTAATGAAAATACGCCCATCGGGTGCCATGGTCATCGCTGTGGGATCGAGTTGCTCGGCTACGCGCACTTGCGCAAAGCCTTCGGGCAATTGTGCAAAAACAGATTGAATGCAAAAAGAATGGATTATCAGCAAGATACTGACAGCAAATATATTTTTCATACCATTACCATTTAAGTTACACGCGCTTTGCAAAAAGAAAACAATTGGATTCAATGCGTAAAAATAAGGAACCTGGCAGCTGCTGTTAGGATGCAACACTATTTTTTTGCAGAAATGTCAGAAAGCAACACTGGAAACGGCTATTTTTGTAAAAAAAGGCATGCGATATTTAGATCCAAAAAATGACCTCACTTTTAAAAAGGTTTTTGGCAAACATCCTCATTTGCTGAAGAGCTTTTTGAATGCGCTTTTGCCCTTGCAAGCCGATGAACAAATTGAACACCTGGAGTACCTGCCGGCGGAGTTGGTGCCTTCTTTGCCTTTGATAAAAAATTCGATTGTGGATGTGCGTTGTACTGACAAATTGGGCAGACAATTCATTGTAGAAATGCAAATGCTGTGGACAGATGCTTTTAAAAGCCGTGTGCTTTTCAATGCGTCGAAAGCGTATGTGCAACAACTGGAGCGTGGCACGGACTATCGAGGGTTGCAGCCGGTTTATGCCTTGAGCCTGGTGAATGAGATTTTTGAAGAACAGTTGCCTGCTTTTTATCATCATTATCGAATTGTGCATGCGCAATATTCCGAGAAAGTGTTGGAGGGCTTGCAATTTATTTTTGTGGAATTACCAAAATTTCAAGCTAAAAATATTCAGGATAAAAAACTGCAAGTGCTTTGGTTTCGCTATCTGACGGAGATCAAGGACCAAACGGAAGAGATTTCAGAAGATTTGCTGGCGGTGCCAGAAATTCGCGAAGCCGTGGAATTGCTGCAAGAATCCGCCTTTAGCAAAGAAGAGTTGGCAACTTACGATAAATACTGGGATAGCATTGCGAGTGAAATCACTTTAATCAGCGAAGCCGAACAGCGAGGAGAAGAGTTTGGCAAACAAACACAAAAAAATGAGACCGCCCGTAAAATGAAGGCGAAGGGCTTTTCATTGGAAGACATTGCCGAATTGACGGGTTTGAGTAAGAAAACAATTGAAACTTTATAGATCATTTTAACAATGAACCATTTGCAGCTATTAAATGTATTAAGTCTGAATTAAGAAAAACATTTTTGCGGATAAAAATTTAAATGAATATGTATCCTGTAGAATTGACGAAGCCAATGGCTAGAGAGCTCACCGATTATGGTTTTAATAGCCTGGAATCGCCGGAATCTGTGATCGAAACGCTGGAAAACCCAGAAGGAACGGTGCTGCTGGTGGTAAATTCAGTGTGCGGCTGCGCGGCTGCCAATGCGCGTCCTGGTGTAAAACTGGCACTGCAAACAGGCAAAAAACCTGCGAAAATGGTGACCGTATTTGCAGGAGTAGATCAGGCTGCCACTGCGAAGGCACGCGAATATTTGCTGCCTTACCCACCGTCTTCACCGTCTATCGCGTTATTTAAAGATGGTAAATTGGTACATTTCCTCGAGCGTCATCACATTGAAGGGCGTTCTGCCGAAATTATTGCTGCCAATTTGCAAATGGCGTTCGATCGTTATTGTTAGCATTGTGATGTTATGGTGTTATGCTATTTTAGAGTAACATTAACACCATAACATTATCACAGCATGCCCAAAACACTCACGGCGCTAGTCGCTCAATTTCCCAATTTCCATTTTCTTGCAAAGTATATTGTAAGCGATCGTGCAAGCGATTAGAGCGCCCTTGCCAAAACTCAATCAAAGTAGGCTTCACCAAATAACCACCCCAATGATCTGGGCGAGGCAATGTCTCCGCATTTTCATACATCTGCATCAACTCTGTCACTTTATCTTCCAGCACACTCCGGTCGGGTATGGCAGTGCTCTGCGGCGACGCCCAGGCACCAATCTGGCTGCCTTTGGGACGACTCTGGAAATAGGCGGTGGATTCCGTTTCACTTACTTTTTCAATTGTGCCCTCGATGCGCACCTGGCGCTCCAATTCTAACCAAAGAAAGCAAAGTGCTGCAAAAGGATTTGCATCTAATTGTCTGCCTTTCCGGCTTTTATAGTTGGTAAAAAATACAAAACCGTTATAATCCACACTTTTGAGCAACATGACACGCAGCGAAGGCATGCCCTCGGGCGAGGCAGTGGCGAGGGTCATGGCATTCGGTTCAGGAAGCTTGGCTTCAAGAGCTTCTTCAAACCATTTTCTAAATTGGTCAATCGGATGGAGCGCAACATCACGGAGGTCGAGGCTCGCTAGGCGATAATCTTGTCGGAGATTTTCAATATTGGCTAACATAAGATTGGTATTTAAATTTATTTCCTAATCAGGAATCGGTAAAAGTCGCCCAATTTAAGTATTTCAGTGCAGTGCGGCAACCTTTGGAAGCATGACTTTGGTCAGTTTTGGCAAGAATTGTCAAAATAAAAAGCCCTGTCTCAGATTGCTCCGGACAGGGGAAAAACAAACACTATGAACAACACTATTTTATGGTAGATTTTTACCAGTCAAGAGGGATGAATCATTAACTATGAACATTGTTCGCCTGATGGTGATCTTACAAGAATAATCATTTGCACATCACAAAAGAAAAAAATGAGTCTCGTCTTTTTAAAAAAAAATTTAAGAATTTGTGACAGGATAAATTACGGCATTTTAAAGTTCACAAATTTTCAATAAAAAAATTGTTTAATTGGATCATACCAATTCAAACCTTGAAACATTGTTGTTTTAACTTTTTTATTATTGAAAAACAATGAATTATAATTTTTATTAAAAAAAATTTGTAACAGTTTTAATTTCTAAAAATTGTAAAAAGACAAGTAAAAAATTTATGTTTAAGATGATATTTGCTTTTTTTTAACATAAATGCAAACGAATCCTTGCTACAATTTATAAAAATATAGCATTTATAAATATTTGAAAAGATATTAATTCAAAAGCGCAATTGCGAAAAAAGCGCAGCATTATTTGATTAAAAGGAGATAGGCCGTGGCATAGGGCAGCATAAAAATAAAGCCATCAAACCGATCGAGCAAACCACCGTGCCCAGGCAACAGATTGCCCGAATCTTTGATTTGAACGCCTCTTTTAAACATAGATTCGATCAGGTCGCCCAATGATCCAAACACCGACACAATGACCGACAAAATCATCCAATCGACTGGACGCAACTCTTTGAAAAGAAAACCCAGCGCAAACCCAACCAGCATGCTAATGGCAATGCCAGCCAGTGTACCTTCCCAAGTTTTTTTAGGCGAAATGCGCGGCAGCAAAGGGCGCTTGCCTGCGCGCGAGCCGATGATGTAAGCCGCCGTGTCGTTCGTCCAGGTGAGTAATAGCAATCCACCCACCAGATTGGGTTGATAGCCAAAGTCGAGCGCTATCCATTCTAACAACGTAAAAGGTACGCCGATGTAAACAATGCCCAGCGTAGCAGCAGCGATGTTGTGAAACGGTTTTTCGGAAATGGAGAACAATTCAAATAAAAAAAACATAAAAATGATGGGCAAAAAAAGCAGCAGAATGATGATGAGGGTTGTTGCATCCGCATCTACGGTTGTCAATTGAAATAAGGCGACCACAGCAAAAGGAGTAGTACCCAATGCGATACTCAGCGCCTGCCGAAGGGCTCCCGCTACCAATGCGATGCGATAAAATTCGCGCAGACAACCGGCAGTAATAATTCCAAAAATTATAACAAAGGTATAAGGACTCAGATAGACACTTCCCAACATGGCAATCACAAAAAATACGGCAGTGGTAACGCGATTTTTCATCGAAATAGAAACGTTGATTTTTTGTGTAAAAATAAGGGGTTTTTCGTTTAATTTTATTCTAACTCGCTGGTTTTCTGAGCATTACTCCATCGCCAAAGAAAATAGCCCATCGCCAGCGTCAAAAATAAGGAGCCGATGCCAGCTATCCATTCATTGGTTTTGAGTCGTGTCAACTCATTTTCCGTCAGTTTTCCTTCTGTAACGTATTGCGCGATCACCTGCATGGCATTGGTAGTAAAATGTGCTACAATCGGCATCCAAAGACTTCGCGTCCAATAAAAAATGTACCCTAAAGTAGCGCCCAAGACGACCCTTGGCAAAAATCCGACAAATTGCATATGAATCGCGCTGAACAAAATCGCAGCAATCCAAATGGCAAGTACCGGACTAGGCAGCAAACGTTGAAGTTGTTGTTGTACAATGCCCCGAAAAACCAACTCCTCTCCAATGGCAGGCAGCACGGCAATGATGAGCAAATTAAACCACAATTCAATCGGTGAATCCATTACCAGCAAGCCTTTCACCATGTTGTTGGTCGCTTCTTCCATCTGGAGCATCCATTCGGGCAGCGGCAGTTGATGGTTTAGCCAGTACGTGATTTGTACAAAAGGAAAAGATACGATCACAAAAAAAATGCCCATTATCAAAATACCCCATGTGGGCAGCCGATTGAGCTGAAAATAAGGAATCCAGCGCCGTTTGTACAAAATGAGCGCTACGGCTATGGCTGGTAAAGTGAATGTTGCCAGGTGGTTGAATAAATTGGCGGCACGAATCACATCCCGCAGCGGACGTCCACTTTGCTCCTTCAAACCATACATTGCGGTCTCCAGATTCACGCCTTGCAGCTGCGCCCAACCAAAAGCCAAAACGCTGCCCACCATGACCCCCATTAAGGAAGTAGCCGCCAACAACAGCAAAACCAGCAGCGGCGAGGGCTCTTGACGCACTGGAGGTGTCGTATTATCTTGTTCCTGTATGAAATTCATTCGACGTTGAAGGATATGGTTTTAAATGGAATCAACTATTTGTAAACACAACAATAAATGCACGGCTTTTCTTCTGAAAATGGACAAAGCCCTATTTTTTTGCGAAATTATCGAAATAATGCACACCATTTCTAAAGCGCAGCATAAAAAGACATTTAAATGATAATTTCACGTGGAGGCGCAAAGACGCAGCATGCCTGATAATCAGTGCTTTATACTCTCCGTGAACTCCGCGGCTCTGCGTCAAAATTCTGCTCGCTTACTTATATTTTTATATAAATTAAAACAAACTTACATATCCAAAATGCACCTTTGGAGCACCAAAATCAATGGGTTGATCTGCCAACGTGCCTTGAGCGCCGCGAATACCGCCAAATGCCAAACTCACGCCGAACAAGCCTGCTTTTGTTTCAAAAGTGATACCTGCTCCAAAGCCAAAAGGTTGGTAATAATTGCGATTAATAACCGTCACATCTTCCACATATCCATAATCTCCAAGTAGATACAAATAAGAATTTTGTCCAATTAATAATCGATATTCCAGCGTTCCAATGGTGTAAGAAGTTGCAAAAATAAATTCTTCATCAAAACCACGCAGCAGCCGGTTGCCGCCAATTCGATACTGCTCGTTGAGATAAATCGGCTCCGGCGAAAAAATGTAAGCACCCTGTGCCCCCAATTTAATGGTACTTCGCGCAAAAACAGGCACAAAACGTTCGGCGCGAAACGCTGTCCGATACTGAAAAGAGCGCAATTCTAAAGAATCGTATAAATTTTCATTATTGGCTTCAAGCCGATTATTACGTCTGATTTGCTTCGCGCCTGCCGCCCCGCGCACCAAAAAATTCCAGCCCCGGCGCGGATTGTAACGATAATCCAATTGCTGAAAAGCATATTCCAAGCCAAAATTACTGTAACTTACGTCTAACTGCGGGGGCAGTCGTTGTAAGTTATTTAGTAAAGAATCAACATTTAGTAAATTAGAGGTGCGATTATTCCAAAAAACTTTTAAATAATTACCGCCTTCAAGTAAATACTGAATGCCCAAATCGGTCTCGACATCTAAATAAGTCGTGTCTCTTTTATACAAATTAAATGTTGCATCAATTCCGAAAGGCAAATTTAGTAAATAAGGATAATTCAATTGTAAATTCAACTCCTGCGTTTGGGGTCGCAAGGCTTCAAACGCCGCATAAATACGCTCTCCGCGCCCAAATTGATTATATAATTCGCCGGTAAATGAACCGGTAATTAAAATCCTGCCCGTTTGCTGGCTATTGGGCAGCACGCCGATCAAAAAATCAAAACGACTGGCGCGTTTTTTGTCTAAAAATAATTTTAAAGCCGCTCGATCACCGGCAAAACTGACCACCGGGTCTTTCGTGATATTCAAAAAAGTCAACTCCCGCAAGCGCTGGCGGATGCGCAGGATACGCGAGCGGTCATACAGCGCGCCCAATTTGATGCCGAGATAATTGCTGAGAAAAAGGTCGGATAGTTTCAAATTACCCTCCACGAGGATGCTGTCCAGCAGCACCAATTGATTTTTTTCTAAAAACAAACGCGCCGTAACTTTTTGATTATCAAACACAAAACTATCCAACTGCACCTGCGCGAAGGGGTAGCCGTTGTTTTCCGCCGCTGCCAGTAAGCGGTCTTGTAAGTTTGTTAATTGTTGGGCAGTAAATGGTTTATTTTGAAATAATTTTGCCCGAAAACCACTTTGATTTAATAATGATTCTTCCACATTACCATTGTGTAAAGCCACTAATTCATAGGGTTTGCCAATGTGCATAATGGCAGCAAAGGTAGAATCCAGGCGGATTAAGGTGTCAACAGAGGCTTCGAGGTAAGCGCGATTGTGTAATTGTTGTAAAATATGATGTAATTCATTTACAACGGCAATCGAATCAAGCAATTTTGATTGAAATTTTAATTCTTTTTTAAAAAAATTAGAATCCGCATCTAAAGTTAAAAGGCGAAGTTCAAATGAATTAGCAGGCACTTGCGTGATGGCTGCCGAACAACATAAACCGCAGATCAGACAGGATATAATGATCTTGTATAATTTACATAAATAATTCCACCTTGTCGGAGTCATCCGCGTTTCAAATATTTTATCAAATGAAAGTACAACGCAGCAAACACAGCATTTGGTATTTTACCATTCCATTGGCAAGATTGCACTTTCTTTGTAAAAAGTTAATTTTAAATCTGCTTTTCGTGTATTTTTAGGAATAATAAAAAAGATTTCCCCATCTTTAAAACTATCATTTTCAACTACTTCGTTCAATCCACCTTGACCGGCATAGGGCAAATCATTCACAATGACTCTGAAATTACTATCCCAAAAATTCATTCCGCCTCTTCCTTCATGCAGCAAAGCCCGAATTTTCAAGTTAAGTTTTTGATTTTCAACATTGTATGGTTCAACTTGACCTTCCAAAACGGTGTAGGTAACTTTGGTATCCACCACTACCAAAGACACTTTTTGCCCCTGAGGAAATTGGATCATAGCTACTTTCTTGTTTGTAACAGCAGGATGGAGTCTTTCAGTCGTCTCTTTTTCTGAAATTTGCGCCGACTCTCCGATTGTAGATAGTTCGCGGCTCGGGAAAAGTACCTTGAAAACAAACATTATCAACACCAATAGTAATACCGCACCGGCACCCGCTATCAGCCAGCCGCTGCGTTTGGTCGAAGTTGGTGTAGTAATAACAGGATTATTTATATTTTGTAATAAATTCAGCAGGGCATAATTAATCTGACTAAATGATCGTGCCGCCTCCGCTGCGCTGATGAGATTGAGTCCAAGATCGCGTTCTACCTGCTCGTAGCGCGAGCGCAGCAGGATGACCTCGTTGAGCGAGGTGGTTTGTTGCGTACGCAGCCAGTTGGCAAGGGTTTCGAGCGCTTGTTCGGTTTGACCTCCCTCGATCAGTTTATGGATTTGTTCGGTGATTTCAGGCATTTTTTTTAAGCAAGGTAGTAGTTTTCAGGAAGAAAGAAAATAGTAAAGCATATTTTTAAATCAATGTTGGAAAGCGTAGTAAAATCAAAAATCGGTGTTTATTAATTTTTCAACTTTCTCAATAAGCTCCTTTACAGGCGTTAGAAATGGCTTCACTTTATTTTCTTCCATGTCATTGAAATCTCGATAATCAGCATCGTGTCTCAAATCAAATAAATTTTGATAAAGTTCACCAAATTCTTTCGGTAGTTTGTCAGTTTTAATTAATGTCTGATGAAAATTATTCTTCACACTACTATGAGTAGAAGCATTATTATCTTTTGAGATTAAATAAGCATTGGCTATATAAAAACAAGCATAATACAACCTGCTTACTGTACCATTCCAGCTTCCGATTTTTGCTAATGTTTCTGCATCTTCTAAAGCTTCTTTGGCTTTTTCGATGCGATAATTTGACAACTCTTTTTTAGAATAATTTATGCTATGGTTTCAATAGCAATTCCTTCTTTATTTACATTTTGATAAAATGGTGTAACTTAGAGCATTTTCCATTTAGCTTTATTTTCAATAATAGTGCTGATGGGTTGCGCTACCTCCAATTCAACATAGAAGATTTGATTCCGAATTGATTTCTCAACTTCCCAATTCACTGGTTGCTCTGTTAATACTAAAAAATCCCAATCCGATTCCGCATGAAAATCACCGCGCGCTCTGGAGCCGAATAGAATCACTGTTGCATCGGGCACAATGCTTTGCACTGCCTGCTTGACGCGTTCGGGTATGGAAATGGATGAATTCATGTTACAAATTTATTCTATTTTCATTACATTTCAAACCGCGCTACTCTATGCTGCTTCGGCGTCATGCCTCGCGTATCGCAATATTTCTGATGTCGGGCTTCGGCTTGCCAAAACGTGCCTGCCGGTTCGAGACTAGTAACTACATCGAAACCTTTGATTTTCAATTTGTTGATTAGCTTTTCGGCGATGTTTTTTTGTTCCTCATTCTTAAAAAAAATGGCGGAACGGTACTGCCCGCCTTTGTCGCGCCGGTCAATGGTCGGGTCATGGATTTCAAAAAATAATTTTGCCAAATTTTCAAAGGAGGTTTGCGTTGAATCGAACGTGACTTCGACCGCTTCGGCGTGCCCGGTAGTTTTGGTCAAAACGAGATTATATGTCGGATTTTCCGTGTGCCCGCCCGTGTAGCCCACGCGCGTGGCGATGACGCCCGGTGCATTTTCAAAAAAATACTCCTTGCTCCAAAAGCAGCCGCAAGCAAAAATGACTTGCTCGCTTGAGCGCGCTGTACCATTGTGCTCAATGACGTGGACTTCTTCGGGCGTTAGGTCATTCCAAAACATCATTTTTCTTTTGCTTATTACATAATTTATAAATAAAACGCTTCGTAATAAGCAATAGTTATAATGAATGTAATAAACTGTCGTCGTAGCGGCATTCTAACAGTCGCTTTTGCTTGACGTAATCAAACCTCCATCCGATCAATCATGTTGTGGTCGCGCAGCACTTTCATGGCTTGCTCGGCGCGTTCGGGCAAGGTGTATAACTCTGCCTCGCCAATGGATGGGATGACCGAATCCGGTTTGGACACAATGTGGCTTTCGATGCCATTTTGTTTCAGGATGTCTTCCGCCAGTTTTGCATGAAAAACATCCGGGGAGGAGAATATTAAAATCCAGCCTTCTCTCATATTTTCTTATTTTTTGTTTAAATTTTCAAATAAAAGCATTCAAATATATTTCAACACAACAGGATAAAGCGCTGATTTTATTTAATACAGCAAGTTACATACTCTGAGTATAGAATTTGTAACGTATTGATTTTGTAGCTAATACTTGATTTTTGTAAACCAATATATTCATTCGTTCTTTTTTGCATTGCCCAAAAAAGAACCAAAAAACGCTAGGCAAATCAAACTCCTCCGTCGAACAGTGATTTGCCGG
>CAZFBN010000086.1:0-23921 GCA_964517145.1 uncultured Saprospiraceae bacterium | reverse complement strand
GAAGATACCTTTGAAAAATGTGTGGCGTTTATGGATGCCCATCCTCAGGCGGGTGGGCTGGGCGTGCGCATGATTGACGGGTCGGGCAAGTTTTTACCGGAGAGCAAACGCGGATTTCCGTCGCCGTGGGCAGCTTTTTGCAAAACTTTTGGCTTATCGACTTTATTTCCGAAGTCAAAAACACTTAATGAATATCATTTGGGTTATTTAGCGGAGGATGAAATTCATGAAGTGGAGGTATTGGCGGGGGCTTTTATGCTACTCCGGCGCTCGGTGCTATATGAAATCGGCTTGCTGGATGAAACTTTTTTTATGTATGGCGAAGATATTGATTTGTCGTATCGAATTATTAAAGCCGGTTATAAAAATTATTACTTTCCTGATACCACGATTATACATTACAAAGGCGAAAGCACGAAAAAAGGCAGCCTGAATTACGTCCGCGTTTTTTATCAGGCGATGATTATTTTTGCGAAAAAGCATTTTCAGGGGCGCGAAGCGAGTTTATTTGTATTAATGTTGCAGGCAGCTATTTACTTTCGGGCATTTATCACCCTGATTTCCAATGTTTTAAAAAAAATAAAATTACCGGTTGTAGATGCGATTATTATTTATGCAGGATTATTCGGATTGAAAATTTTCTGGGAATTATATTATTACAAAACGCCGAATCATTTTGACGACGCATTATTATATTTTAATTACCCACTTTACCTATTTATTTGGATTACAACGGTTTATTTCAGTGGCGGATATGATGAGGTGTATAATATTCGGCGCTTGGTTCGGGGATTGATCGTCGGAACCATTTTAATAGCAGCGGTTTATGGATTTTTAGATTTGCAATATCGGTCTTCGCGGGCATTGATTGTGATGGGTGCGGTTTGGGCAGTCGTTGGTACGGTCGGATTACGATTGTTATTGCATTTTATAAAATATCATAATTTTAATATTGGGAATGAAAAAATTAAAAATCTGATTATAATTGGCTCACAATCAGAGCGCGAGCGCGTCGAAAAATTATTACAACAGGCGCAGGTACAAAAAAACCTGATCGGCGTAGTCGCTCCGA
Source organism: uncultured Saprospiraceae bacterium (assembly GCA_964517145.1). Classification (GTDB taxonomy): domain Bacteria; phylum Bacteroidota; class Bacteroidia; order Chitinophagales; family Saprospiraceae; genus JADJNW01. The sequence goes on along the minus strand of CAZFBN010000086.1, from coordinate 22,849 downwards.
ATGGCGCTTATGATACCAAAATTTTTCTGAGTAGTTTGGATCAACTCGATGAAGTGGTGCACATTTATAAAATTGAAGAAATTATTTTCTGCTCCAAAGATATTGCGGCTCAGCAGATTATGCATTGGATGACCCGTTTGGGCACCGGCATTGAGTATAAAATTTTACCCGAAGAAAGCCTAAGCATTATCGGCAGCAGCTCGAAAGATACTTCCGGCGAATTATATACCATTGATATTCGTTTTCGCATTGCCGAGCAGCGCCACCGCCGCAGCAAACGCACCTTTGATGTAATATTTTGCCTGTTTTTATTCACCACCCTACCCTTTCAGGTCTTTTTTATTAAAAATTTTGGCGGATTATTACAAAATTTATTACAAGTTATCATCGGCAAAAAAAGTTGGGTCGCTTATGCGAGTGCTAATGCTCATTTTTCTCTACCTAAAATTAAGCCTGGCGTGCTGTCGCCATTGGATGCCCTTTCAGTAAAAAATTTAAACGAACCAACCATTCAACGCCTGAATTTTTTATACGCCAAAGATTATGAAGTCGCTAAAGACCTGGAAATTATCTGGAAAAGTTATTCACTTCTAGGGCAAAAATAGGACTTCATATTACATCGGCGCTACATTTTCCGCAATAAAATAATTTGCCCAATATGATAAATGTCGTGATGAATGATGCCGTGGAGCATTTTATCAAATGAATAAGCTCTGCCAGCCACGACTTCATTCAGCTTTTTATCAGAAATTTGAGACAATATTTGCAATAAATCTTGCTGTGTTTGGTGGAGTCGTTGTAATATGTCTGACCATTGCTCCGCGGTCATTGCCGATATTTTGTTAAAACTTTCCTCCTGATTGACATCATAAGTGGCATTTCCATTTAGGCGTTCAATAACAAAAGTTCTCCAGGCAATCATATGCTCGACGAGCTCTACAATTGTATGGCTACCAGGCAGTTGGTTCAATGTTTCTTCTAAAGTTACGTCCGACAAAGTATCCATAACCGAGGGACCGTACCAAGGTTCCCCATCAAAAGCGCGACGCAATAATTCAGTGATTCGGTACGTTTCCGAGATGTTTGTTTGATTGGTATTTTCCATAATTCGAGTTAAGGGTTTTTCCTAAAACGAAAAAGCCCTCTGCTTGTCGCAAAGAGCTTCGATTTTTTTTTAAGCACCCCTGCCTTATTCGGCAGATTCATCTTCTTTCACTTCCGTTGGCACACTGTCTTTCGACAATTCTTTGCCGTTGCCATCCACATAAACTACCAGTTTCTGTGCGCCTTTGCGCAGGCGAATCCGATAGAATGACTTGCTTTGATTCAGCAATTGAATTTGCTCGCCGCTGGTAAGCGTGTAAGCAGCATAATTCGTTTTTGCTGCATCCTGAATAGCTTGTGGCAATTGCTTAGCGGTGTAATAACTTGTAGCGCTGATGCCAGTGCCATTCGTGTAGTAACGCGCGCGCGTATTTTGACCGTCCTTTTTGAAATTGGCTACATAGCGGTCGCCAGATTTGTTCTTGGCACTAGCGGTTTGCTTTTCCCAGTAAGTGACGGTGATGCCAGCAAAGAATTTTTCCTGCGCGTCCCGCACTGCCTGTGGCACTGCTGAAGCATCTACTTTTTGTACGGTAAAGGTTGCTTGGGCGTTGGCTACAAAAACAGTAGCAACAAAAAACAAAAACAAAACTGCATTTTTCATAATAGATTGTTTTGATTAGTTAATAAGGTTTTAAAATTATAATAAAAGATATTAAAAAATTCGACTCCAAATTTGACTCATAGCTTTCGATCTCATCATTTCATATTTTTTCCACTGCGTTTCGGTCAACAAGGGTTTGAGTTCTTTCTCCTTTTCTTTATTTATTTTGGTGCCCTTGTTATACATTGTCCACATACTCAACTCTCTATCAACAACTTCCGTTTGCATAATTTTTGCATACTTCAAATTAAGCGCTTTGACAGGAGGCACCTGTTCAGTTGTCAATACCAGTTCTTCTTGCATCCGCAAGGTCAACTTTTCTGCACGCTCTTCGGGTGTCCCGGGGTTTTCTGGCGTTTGTGCCTGTGTAAAACAACCCGTTAATAATATAACAAAAAGGATTATAAATCTCATAATATAGGTTTTATAATTAATTTTTAATTGGTCTATAAGAAAATCCGACATAAAATCCATTGCTATCATGTCCAGGATTACGTTCTTCACCCCAAGTATTTCCATTGGAAACATGCACATGTTGCACGCCAAAATTCAATGCAAGTGATTGATTTACATTTACTTCTGCGCCAATTCCATATTGCGGCGTACCATTCCAGTGCGTACCCTTTCTAGGTTCGGAAAACTCCCCAAACCCAGAAGTTGGCTGCGGAAACTCATTTATAAAATACATCAATCCAGCTCCCGATTCAAAAAATAGTCGGTACGAATCCTTATCCACTGGTAAAAACCGAATCATAGGTCGCAATCCAAAACCCCAGGTATCATTGAATCCATCTCGTGGATGATAAATTGTAAATTCTGCCCCAATATGTAACCATCTCCTCGTATGAATAAAAAACCCAGTATTATTTTGATACATTATGGTTCTTGGTACAAAGTATCCATGCGAAATTCCATTGTCTGAGTAAAAGGAAATTTTGTTTATTAATATTGAATCTTTTTTTGTTAATAATAAACACGCTGTAGCAGCTATTGCCGGTATCAAAATTCCATTACTTGTATGTAAATTAAGCGGATGAAAGCCTAATGGGTTCTCGTACCAATCTGTAAGCGCCGGAAACTCCCCAATCTTCTGAGCTTGTACATTTTGCCATACTAAAATGCCGAGTATAAAAATGATTTCTTTTTTCATGTGAATCGGATGATTTTTATAAGATTTAGAATTAATAAACTTTCAACTCTTGACTAAAAACTATCCAACTACTTACTTATTGTAAAGCTTTTATTTGCTCAAATTTTTCTCTATAATCGGGTGCATTGGTCTTCATTACAGTGTCCCAAAAGTTATAATATAATCCATAGTTGCAATTTGATCGGGCGTGGTGCATATTATGATGCGTCGAGGTATTCAGCCAGCGTCCAATGGGATGATGCACAAAGCCAGGGGGAAATAACTCATACCCTAGATGTCCCAAGATGTTAAAAAACAATGACCAGATTGCAAACAAAAAGAGCACAACCGGATGAAATGGAATAAAAAAAACCGCAATCGGTACAATGCCTATTTCTACAATAGCCTCCAAAGGATGGAAGGACAAAGACGCGAACGGCGTTGGATTATTAGAAACATGATGCACTTTATGTAATATTGGAAACAAACTGGGATGGTGCATCCATCTATGCATCCAATAAAAATAAGTATCGTGTAAAAATGTAAGAAAAAAGAATGAAAAAACTAAATAAGCCCAGCCAAATTCATGAATATCGTTATACACTTTAGAGTAACCTGCTTGTTTTAAAAAATATATTCCTACGCCCATCATTGCAAAAACAAAAGCGGTGTAAATAGAGTGCTGAATCTCGTGCCAAATGCGTTCGATTTTTGGAAATCGCTGTTGTATTTTATATTTTGCAAGGCTTTTTTTCCAAATTATATAACAAAATGAAAAAGCTAAACCTGCAAAAAAGAGATAACGCAGCAAAACAAAAAGCGCTCCAACAATCCATCCATTTAGTAATCCGAACTTTTCAATCAAAAGCGACATCATCATATTATTCTTTTCAAATTATTAAACTTTGAAATGGAGAGGCTTAAAAAGTCACCGGACAACTGTGATTGCCCGGTGAGCTGAACTATGAAAATCAAATTAATTTAAATCAACTTCAAAAGTTTCCCCATTTATCGTGATCGTAGCAGTGCCATTTCCATTGAAAACAATGCTGCCCTGGTAAGAAAAGGTCTGCCCATTTGAACCACTGCCCGTCAAGGTAAATGTTGCGGTACCACTATCAATAAGAAGCGTGTTTTTATTTACATTTAATGACTGTATATTGATATTAACCTGAGAAGTAAATGAATTTCGATTGCGCACTTGCGAGGTTTGGCTGCCATCGCGTACATATGTACCATTGAGCGTATAGGCGGAGCCGGTTATCAAATTGCTGATTGTCCAATCGGTGCTGGCATTATCATCCGATGTCATGCGAGCCGTTTCATATACGCCATTGCTGGTGCCCTCAAAGTCGAGTGAAGTTGGTACGCGCAGGTTATTACAATTCAACTTCCAATACCAGGTTTTTGTGTAAGAGGCAGTTACGCTTGGCTTATTAATCGAACGTACAACGGTAGAGTCGAACGATTGACCACAATACTCATTGGTGAGGCTTTTCTGAGCGTATTGCTGTGAGAGACCGATCACATCGCTCACTTCAGCACTAACACCTTGAGTACCAGTGGCTAGTGCGCCTTGGATGACAATAGCAACTTCTTCATTGCTGAGGCTAGCAGAATCATCTTCGTTTTGTTCGCAAGCAGTCAGGCTGCCAACAAACGCAATTGTAGCAAAGCCGATGATCCAGTTTTTCCAAATGTTGTTTTGGCGTTTCATAGAAATGTAATGTTTTTGAGTGATGAATGAATAATGTCAAAATTGGGATAAGAAGACGTAAATATTAAATTCAAACAATTGTAAATCAATTTGTTATTCAATTCTCATTACGCATCTTCAATTAAAATTGGTATAATCCCGTTTTGTTGTCACAAAGAACACCGGAAAAATCCAATTGAGAAAATTCATTCAACCAACGGTCATTACATTTCAACCAATGGTACAATTATAAGTATGATGAATTCTAAGCAAATGAATTAGTCGAACTTCCTTTGTTGAAACCAAACATCTCTAAGGTTGATATTCAAGGTTAAACGATGAATAGATTCTAATAATAAGTCGTCATTTTTGGTGCCGCGTTGCTGGAAGCTGTAATTGACGCTCAAGTGGTGCATTTTGCGCCGGATAGGAATGGAAGCACCTGCCGAAAAACCCCAGTATGGAAAAGTGTTGCCTTCCACCGTTTGTGGATGATTTTGCACAAAAAAGCCAGTACGAAGTAATAACGGTTTTTGATAAAATAAATAACTACTCTCTACCAGCATCCATTCTGCACCGAGCGCCAGTTTTATGGTGTTATTTAGTTCATTTTCGGTATTTAATTTAGCATTTGTCCACTGTTCTAATGTAACATCTGAAGTAAGTAATAATTTTTTGGTATTCCATGATATGCCAAAGCCAGTACGCATGGGCAAACGATATGTATCGTCAGACTTTACATCTGCTTGCAGTTCCTCACCGCTCGATTGATAGAGCCAGGTATTTTCATTAGAGGCGAGGTCGCTCCCAGGCTGGAAAATAGCACCCAACACTAGTTGATTTCCTTTAATACGAAAACCATATTGCAAGCCAACATCCACCAGCATATCAGCAAAATTAGTCTTGGTAAGTGTCGAAAAGCTATCCAGATTTGCATCGGTTGCAAAAGTTTCAGTTCGATCAATCGCGCCAAACAAAAAAAATAGATTAACACCTACCGATAAATTTTTCATAGGCTGAAAGGCATTGCTCCAAAAAAATCGGTTCAACCCGCCGGCACCTTTATACGTGACATCATAGTTTGCTGCTAAAATTTCATTAAATCGTTCTGTTTTAATATTATATTTTACTTCACTATAAGGCATCAATCCCAAGGTAGTTCCCCAGTATTTATTGGGCTGCATCCACAATATAAGGTGGGATAATCCGCCGCCACCCTGCAAAGCGCTCGTCTCATTATTACGTACATAAGCAACTTCTGTGTAAATACTGGCATCCAACATCATAGTAGCCGGAGATTGCATAAAAACATTTGCCGCCGGATTTACCGTATTTACAAAATGGGGCGACCGCAAACCGACGCCCGCGCCCCCTACCCCATCCAACACACCTGCTGCAAGAAGGTGCAAATTGCCAATGCCATAAGCAGAATAAAGCGAGCCACTACTTTGCGAAAAACCATATAAACCATTGATAATAAACAAGATAAAAATAAATGTTCTCATTATTTTTAATATAAATGTTAAGAATCGGATTAAATATCGCAGAAAGAGTAATAGCATTTGTAGGAGCGTTGTATCGTTTTTTCAGCATTCAACCAAATCGTTTTTGGGCAGTATGAATCTGCGTAAAATTTATACCAAACACCTCAAAAGCAGGAAAACCGTACATTTACCCGGTTGGTACGACAAAAATCAACATTCGTTGAAAAGCCCACTTCCCCAAGCAACCTTTTTGTGAAAATAGCACCACCTATGCAACAATCAAAAATGATGTCAACATTGAAAACATTTTATCAACTCCTCATCGGAATTTTTTTCCTGGCAATTTTTGCCCGCTGCAACGAATCACAAGAATTGGGCGCGAGCTTTTTCCCAGATGAATCGTTCAACATCGCACTGGTGGATACGCTTTCTCTGGAAACCGCCTCCATCATTTACGACAGTATTCCCACCCGCAATACTGGCAGGCTGCTAGTGGGATATCATGAAGATGTAAAATTGGGTAAGATCAAAGCAGCTTCTTATTTTCAAATTGGGTTTGAAGATAATAAATCATACTTTTTAAACAAAGCCCATCATTTTTATGATTCTATTACGCTCGTTTTAAAATATGACGGTTATTCATTCTATGATACCAGTCAGTTACAAACATTATATGTACATGAAGTCTTGGAAGACATTGCCATACCCGATGAAGACACCACGTTATTCAATACTTCTACTTTCAAGGTGAACCAAACGCCGCTTGGCAAGCAAACCTTTGTTCCGCGTCCTGGCAAGAATGGAAATATTGAAATAAAATTATCCGATTACTTGGGGCAAACTATTTACGGCTTAGCAATAAATGAATCAGAATTGATAACAACTGCCACTGAGTTTCAGGATTTTTTGAAAGGCTTTGCTGTTTTTCCTGACACCACACAAAGCCGAGCCATACTTGGCTTTAGCCCGACTGCTGAGTTGCGTTTGTATTATCGCGATGATTCGCAATTGCCTGCTTCACAAAAAACGCTGGCATTTACCTTGGGAAGTAACATGTATTTTAATCATATTAAAAGTGATCGGAGTAACACTGCTTTAGCGACATTACAAGAATTTGAAACGCCTGTTAATTCACAAGCTACAGATAATGAATCTTTTATACAAACCGGCATCGGCATTGCTACTCGAATTGATATTCCTTATGTACGAAATATGATAGAAGTTGATAATGATTTTTTAGTTTCAAAAGCGGTATTACAATTTTACCCCACTTCTAATCAAAGTAACATCAATACGCCTATCCCTTCTTCTCTCACAGCATATTGGGTGGATGAGGACAACGAAGTGATCGGTAGTACATTTACTGCTTATTTACTTTCAGATAATGAATTTGAACGAGATACTTATTACTCAATTGACATCACTAATTTTATAAAAACACAACTTTCTATTGCAGAAAATAATAAAAATGCACTTTTATTAACAACCACCAATGACTTTCGGAATGCACTAAATTTTATATCTATTGGTAACAGCATTCATCGATCTAAGATGCGCTTAAAAATTTATTTAACATCCATTTAAAAAGTATAAAATTCAAAAATTTTTTAAAGAATTATTCAACCATATTAATTGACAACTAAAAATTTGAACTAAAATGACACGACTGTATGTACTCGTTGCCTGGATTGTTATAATGTTACCACTATTCAGCGCTTGCGATCTCGGCAGCAGCGATGAGGACGATACCTTGGGCAACTGGATTCGACGCTCCGATTTTGAGGGCGTTCCACGCTCTAATGCGGTGACATTTACGATTGGCAATTATGCTTATGTTGGCTTGGGTTATAATGGGGAAGATGATTTGCGTGATTTTTGGCGCTATGATCCGACGCTTGATTTTTGGCAAAAAGTAGATTCTTTTCCCGGTTCTGCGCGGCGCGCAGCGGTGGCATTCAGCATCGGCGATAAAGGTTATATTGGCACTGGATATAATAATGATTTGCCCGTAGAAGAACTAAATGATTTTTGGGAATTTAATCCGTCGGCTCCTGCTGGTCGGCAATGGACGCGAAAAGCAGATTTCATGGGCACTGCGCGTTATAATGCGGTCGGTTTTTCGATTAATGGTAAAGGTTACATTGGCACCGGATATGATGGAAACTGGTTAAAAGATTTTTATGAATATGATCCATCTGCCGACCAATGGACACAGGTAGTAAGCCTGGGAGGCTCTAAACGCGAGGAAGGCGTGGCATATGTAATAAATAATAAAGCGTATGTAACTTCCGGGCAAAATAATGGTGCTTATGTATATGATTTATGGGAATTTGATCCAACGGCATTACAATGGACGCAAAAAACAGACATTAATGACGATGATGATTATGTTATTTACCGCAGCGGTGCGGTGGCGGGCGGTTTAAACGGACTTGGTTATATTATGACTGGTACTAATGGAACTTCTCTTAAAACAGTTTGGGAATATGATGCTGCCGCTGATGTATGGGAAGAAAAAACAGGCTTAGAGGGGGCAGCACGCATCAATGCAGCATGTTTTGTAGTAAATGATCGACTATTTATTACAACCGGTAACTCCGGTGGCACTCGCCTTGATGACACCTGGGAATTCAAGCCTATGGACGAATATAACGAAGAAGATTAGCAGGCTGGTTTAATAATGATATAGTGTTATGATGTGATAATTTCACAATTACATCATAGCACTATAACACTATAATTTCATAAGACTAACTAAATATCATTTCAACAACCCGATTTTTATAACTTTCACCCATCGGAATTTTTAAATCTCCTAAATAAAGATCATTCCCTTCCAATGCTGTTATATTATCAGCAGACACAATATATGATTTATGAATACGTAGGAACTGGTCAGCAGGCAAAAGTTCTTCTAAATTTCGCAAAGAGTGTAAAAATAAAAGTCGGGTTTGATCCTTCAGGTAAATAGCAATATATTCTTTCATTCCCTGAATGTACATAATATTTTCCGTAGGAATACGATAAAATTTTCGATTGGATTTTAATTTCAAATAATGTTTTTCTAAAGTTTGCACCTCAGGTTGATCTATTTTATGCGTATTATGAAACAATCGAATTGCCTTGCTAATCGCTTTTAAAAACGCTTGAAAATCATAAGGTTTTAATAAAAAATCCACCGCGTCCAATTGAAAGGCTTGCAAAGCATATTCTTGATGCGCCGTTGTAAAGATAACCAGCGGCTTGGGGTTTAATATTTTTAAAAACGCTTCACTATTTAATTCTGGCATCTCAAAATCCAGGAAAATCAAGTCAATCGGATATTGTTGCAAATATAATAATGCCTCTACTGGATTTGAAAAAGTCTCTGCCAAGTGCACTATATTCGTCTTATGAAGGTAGCGTTGCATCAATTCACAGTCGTTTCGATCCGATTCAATCAGCAGACATTTCAATTGTTCCATTGTATTTTAATCTGTTTTGATAAAGACTTTTGTAAGATCAAATCGGTTGTAAGTGCTATCTTGCCGATGGTAGAGAAATTATAACCGTTGGTTGAAATTCAGACAGAAAAAACTGCGCAAAATGTTACTTTTGAAATAAGTAATAAATCATGACGACGCAAGAAAAAATATTAAATCGACGACTAGAAATTGTATTGCACATATCTATTTGGCTGGCATTCATACTAGTATATGTTGTGGTTTTTGCACGTTTAATTCCATACGAAGTTAGTATTTTACGCAGTATAGTGAATGTATTGCCAATGGCGTTGCTTTTTTATGCTAATTTTTTATTTGTAAACGTTTTTATAGAGAAAAGACGATACTGGGCATTTGCTATTTCAACTCTGATATTATTTTTTGGTGCTACTTATTTACGAATGGAAGCCAATGCGTTATTCCCTGATGTAAGAAAAGAATGGCTGGAAATAAGTCAAAAGGAAGGCTGGTTTTTAGGCGCTTTTTTTACAAATTTAAGTTTTGTAGTAGTAGGATTTTTTTATCAAATGTTATACAACCGTTATAAAACAGAACAACGAAGCCTTGCTATTATCAATGAACAGAAAGAAGCCCAATTACAATTTTTACGCGCACAAATCAATCCGCATTTTTTATTTAATACGCTTAATAATATTTATTCACTGGCAGTTATAAAATCGGACAAAACAGCCGATATGGTACTAAAGCTTTCCAATTTATTACGTTACGTTATTTATGATGGGAAAGCTGAACAAGTTGAGTTAAAACGCGAAATTGAACATATTCAGCAATTTATAGCGCTATTTCAAATGAAAAGTGAAGAGCAGCTAAATATTCAATTATCAATAAATGGAAATATAGATCATATCAAGATAGAGCCAATGATATTAATTCCAATCGTAGAAAATTGCTTTAAACATTGCGATTTTGATACCAATGAGCACGCATTTATTAAAATTGATGTAACAGTTGAACCTAATGTTTTGCGTTTTCAGACGATTAATACTAAAAATAATCAGGATATACAAAAAGATAAAGTAGGTGGCGTAGGATTAACCAATATACGTAAACGGCTGGATTTGAAACACAAAGAAGATTATCAGTTGAAGGTGACGGACCATGCGAATCAATTTACAGTTGATTTGCTATTGAAGGTTTAAAATTGTAAAAAAAATGATAAGGACTTTATTAGTGGATGATGAATTTCTGGCACTGAATTTATTAGAAGCATTCATTGAAAAAGTGCCAGATATGGAGATTGTTGATAAAGTAAAATCTCCTATGAAAGCCCTGGATTTGCTGCAACACACACCCATTGACCTGCTTTTTTTGGACATTCAGATGCCAACGCTGAGTGGAAATCAACTATTAAAAACCTTAAAAAACCCGCCGCTTACGATATTTACTACGGCTTATTCTGAGTATGCGATTGAAGCATTTGAATTACAAGCGGTGGATTATTTACTTAAACCATTTAGTTTTGAACGTTTTTTACAATCAATTCATAAAGCCAAAGAATTGATAAAACTGCAGGAAAGCACTGGCACCATTGTCATTCCTGAACAAAGCCGCGATTTTTTTTCCATTAAAGTAGATGGTAAAATAGTAAAAGTATATTTTGATGATATTTTATTTATTGAAGGTTTAAAAGAATATGTAAAAATAGTGTGCCGAGACGCGCGGTTTGTCACGCTGGAAAGCCTGAAAAACCTGGAAGATTTGCTTCCAACAGATAATTTTATACGTGTCCACAAATCTTATATTATTGCAAAAAATAAGGTACAATCGCTGGATGGCAATATATTGGAAATTGGAAAACATAAAATTCCCATTAGCCGCACCAAACGAGATGAACTTATATCATGGATTTTTTATCAATAAATTAATCCGCAACAATTGCCAATTTCATTTCCGAATTCAAATTCGAAGCAAGAGCAAGACGTGTAATATTAGTAATATTATACAATTGTAAATTTGCTACTTCGCGCCAACGCACGTTCTGCCCGCGTGCATTGAGTAAGTAAATTCGACTGCCCTTCGCCATCAAGAAAGAGCCATCGGGCAAAATGGCAAAATCTTCTGCACCCGGAATGGTCTCTGCAATGGCGGTAGGCTCTGCGCTCTCCCATCCCGAACCCGTCACTTTTTTTTGCATGAGTTTCCAATCATCAAATTTACTTTTTTTAACATATACTAAATTCCCGTTCGGCAACATCCGAAAACAACGCCCTACTTCGGTAGCAAACACAATGAATTCGTCGCTGGCAGTGTTACCAATTGCCAACGAGCTTGGCTCCGTTGTTAAAAAAGCAGCAATTAATTGGCTATTAATCCAATGATAATATCCGATATTATTTTGATATTTAAATACAGGTTTGCCATTGTTGAGCCGGTCGAGCGGAAATTCCCACAAGCGCACAGTCGTGTCCTGCGGTGTAAATTCCTGACGCACCGCTGAAAAGCTGTATCCATTGGGCATCATCTGCGCCGAAAATTCCCCTTCCACCGTCTGAGTAACGCGCGTTTTTGTCTTTTTTTCCAAATCAAATAAGTAAAGGTCTGGTTGGCGGTCGTTGGGCATTTGAATGGATACGTACAATTCATTCGGACTAAAAAAAGCGGGATGATTATTATATCCATTCGCATTAAAATTTGTCAAATATCGAGGCTTGGAAAATTGAACAGCTGTATCTCCAAGCATTTTTAAATCAAATAGATACACATTTGATTTTTGAAGAACCTGAGCAGTTGAAACAACAAAGCCTCCTACGGTTATGATTAAAATTAAAGCAATTGAACGCATATTTTTTATATTTTAAATGCAATTTTACAAAGACAATCCAATGTGGAGTTTGCTACAAAAATAAGCCTTCCTTCGCAAATTTGGCAGTTTTTTGACAATTGCGTTTTTAATTGCCAACAAAAGCCATGTTTTCTGCTTTGAATAGGTGTCATTTCTGCTTTTTGAATCATCCATACCAAAACCGATTTTTTATGCAACGTTATTTTTACTTTTTTGCTATCGTACTGGTTATCAATTCTTTACCCGCTCAAAATGCTATTAATTTTAGCTTGGAGAATTATGTAACTGGATTGAATGAGCCGGTGGATATTGCCAACGCAGGCGATGATCGTTTGTTCATTGTAGAAAAACGGGGGGTGATCCGAGTGATCGGAGCCAATGGACAACTGCAATCGACGCCCTTTCTGGACATTGACGCGAGGGTAAGCCCAAGCTCAGGGGAACGAGGTTTGTTGGGGTTGGCGTTTCATCCCAATTATTCACAAAATGGGTACTTTTATGTCAATTATACCAATAATCAGGGCAATACGGTCGTCTCTCGTTTTTCTGTAAGCAGCAATCCAAATGCCGCTGATCCTAATAGTGAGTTGCCTTTGCTGACCATTCAGCAGCCCTTTTCCAATCATAATGGAGGCGATCTTGCGTTTGGTCCGGATGGATTTCTTTACATCCCTACTGGCGACGGTGGCTCTGGCGGCGACCCGCAGAATCGGGCGCAAAATCACAAGTCTTTGTTAGGCAAGCTATTACGTATTGATGTAAATAACGGCAATCCTTACACTATCCCCAATAGCAATCCTTTTGTAAATGATACCACTACCCTACCCGAAATCTGGGCATTGGGTTTGAGGAATCCCTGGCGCTTCAGTTTTGACCGTGCTACTGGTGATATATGGATAGCCGACGTGGGTCAAGGTAATTGGGAGGAAATCAATCGGACTCCTGCCAACAGCCCTGGTGGTCATAATTATGGTTGGCGCTGTTATGAAGGCGATGCTAATTTTAATATAACTGGATGTAATAATCGAGACACTTACACCTTTCCAATATACGATTACACAAATGACGGCACCACTACGGGGTGCTCGGTCACAGGCGGCTACGTATATAGGGGTACGCGCTACCCGAATTTACAAAGGCGTTACATTTATGCCGATTATTGTTCTGGGCGTTTTTGGGCGTTGACATCTGATGGGCAAGGCGGTTGGACAAATGCTAATTTGTTGAATACCAGCGACTTTAACATTGTATCTTTTGGTGAAGATCAAAATGGTGAATTGTTTGTAGCTGGATTAACTTCAGGCATTATTTACCGCGTGGTAGGCGATACAACAACTTCAACCACGGATGTTTTGCAGTTTGATTATTTCAACCTTGCGCCGAATCCAGCAGGAGATTTTATTAAAATTTCCATAGATGCGTTAGAAGAAGATTTGTATCAGTTTAGACTCTTGGATGCCACCGGACGCTTGTTGCGTGAATGGCAAGATCAGATTGGAAAAAACTTTGTAAAAGAAATAGCATTAAAAGGGTTGCCAAGTGGATTGTATCTGATACAAATTTATAATAATGGTAGAAGTATTACCAAAAAAATACAAAAATTGCCTTGATTTAAAAACAAAGTGTAGCTTTAGCTAAATAATTTCTAATAAAACGTATTTAAGGAAAACGTATTTTTACTAAATACTACAAAGCCGCAGCGCAAGGGCAATCAAGACCTCCCGATTTTTCTTTCTGCGGCTTTGCAGATATTAATTTATTTTTATTTTAATATGATACGTTTCTTTATTTCCGATTTGCATCAATCGCTTTGCGAACACTTCCGTATTCTAAAAGTTGAGTCTTTGCTGCTTCATAGCTGATATTTAGCTCGCTCATCACCATTTTAACCCCACGATCCACTAATTTGATATTGCTCAATTGCATATCCACCATTTTATTATCAAATACTCTTCCCAATTGAATCATTACCGTTGTACTAATCATGTTTAAAACCAACTTTTGCGCAGTTCCTGCTTTCATTCGAGTGCTGCCGGTGACAAATTCAGGACCCACAATCACCTCCACCGGATGATCCGCATACGTTGTGACAGGCGCGCCAGGGTTGCAAGTGATACAGCCGGTAAGAATGCCTTTTTCCTGACAAGTTTTCAAACCGTGCACAACATAAGGCGTAGTACCAGAAGCCGCAATTCCAATCACAACATCCTGACTATCAATATTATATATCTGTAAATCTTCCCAAGCTTGGGTTGCGCTGTCCTCTGCATGTTCCACCGATTTGCGGATAGCCGTATCTCCGCCGGCAATCAAACCAATGACCCAATCTTCCGGCACACCAAACGTTGGCGGGCACTCCGACGCATCCACAATGCCCAACCGACCACTTGTTCCGGCACCGATGTAAAACAAACGCCCACCTTCGCGCATTTTTGCAACAACGTCCGACACCAAGGCTTCTACCTGAGGAATCGCCCGTTCTACAGCATACGGTACCGTTTTATCCTCGTGATTGATGTTTTGAAGAATCTCACTTACACTCATTTGCTCCAAATGGCGGTATTTGGAGGAGGCTTCTGTAATTTTTTCCATTGAATTTTAACTTAATTGAAGCACGAATTTAGAGGATTTCTTGATTTTATAAAGCATAAATTGTAACTTCGCGGCACTTTATAAAAATCTAGTCGCCTTAATTGCTAAAACACAAGCAAATATGGGGGTTTAGCTCAGCTGGCTAGAGCGCTTGCATGGCATGCAAGAGGTCAGGGGTTCGACTCCCCTAATCTCCACATCCCGATCCTTTGTAACAAAAATTACAAAGGATTTTTTATTTCCATCATATGAAAACAAATACTATTCTGATTCGAGCCGCGATCCGAAAAAAATATGGTGCACGTATGATTGGTGAGTATTCTTACTTCATTCTAAAAAGGTCATTAATGCTTTATAAATTGAAAATCAATAACTTGTAATTCAAAATTGCTCAACCGGAATTTCAACAGATTTATTTAGTAAATGAACTAAATCTTTAATTTGCAGTATCAAATCAGGTATTACAGCAGCGACTGACTCAGAAAGCCCAATATGTAAGGGTTGTACCGTTTCAATGGAAACGACAAATAAATGAATGTCAGGAAATTTACCTAGAATTTGTAAGCCTTCCAATAAATCTTTTAGTCCAATATCATGTGTGCTGAGTGCCTTGGGAAAATCTTTGGAAAAACGCGGACGAATCAAGCGAATCGTGCCGGGAGGATTGCTATCCAACGTTGCATCTATTGCAATAATAATGGGATAATCTTCTAAATAACTCATTAAATGAAAACCACCAGTGCCGCCATCCAGCACACTTACATTATCAGATAGGTCTTCCTGCTCCATTTGCCGGGCAACGTGAACGCCTAATCCTTCATCGCCCATTAATAAATTGCCCAAGCCTAATATTAAAATTTGATGATCCATTATCTACTATAATACTCTTTATTTAAATAAGACTGTTGACTATATAACTATTAATTTTAATTAGCTACTGTTTTTGATTTAGAAGCTTTTGTTAATAATTGACGACGCAATTTCTCCGTTTTACTAGCAATCTCCTCTCGTTGCGCCGCTTCCTCTGCTTCAAATACTTCCTGTTCTACAAATTTCCAGCCGCCGCCAATGGAAGAAATTTCTCCTCTGCCTTCTACATAATCATGATAAAATACTAAATAAACATGCACGATTGCAAATAAAATAAAGAACCACATGGCAGCATGATGCCAGTTGCGCAGCGCAAAATCACCCCCAAATAAGCCGGAAACCCATATAAACATATCCGGTAGCCACCAGTCACTCATGGCAGCATATAATCCAAAGCCGGTAATACATTGTAATAAAAAGGCTAAAAATGTTAGAAAGTAAATAAACCCTGCCAATGCATTATGCCCGATGGATAAATGTTCGCCGCTTTTTATCATTAAAATATCAATTTTAATCACATTCCACATTTCCTGGAAGAATTTTTTATTGGTTGGTATAAAATTTTGCCAGTTGGCGTATTTATTTCCAACAAAACCCCAGTAAATACGGAACAAAAAATTAAAAAAGAAGACGTATGCGGCTACAAAGTGAATAAAACGAATGGTGCCGAATAAAAACCGATACGACGCTTCTTCTTGTGACATGATACCCGGCGGATTGCCAATTAAATACCCTGTCACACACAGTGCCATAATTGCTAACGCATTGAGCCAGTGATAGATACGCACCGGCAATTCCCACACAAACACCCGCCGCAGAAAATGCTCTTTGCCTTTCATGATATGAAATTTGAAATGTGAAATAGGAAATGTGAGAAATTTCAAATCTCACATTTTACATTTCTTATTTTTACAAAACTTTCACCCTGGAAAGATGCTTGCCGTCTTCGTCATACAGGTGTACCGAGCACGCCATGCAAGGGTCGAACGAGTGAATCGTGCGCAGGATTTCCACGGGCTGCTCTTCATTGGCAACCGGCGTATCCAGCAGCGAAGATTCATAAGCAGACATTTTTCCTGCCGGATCACGCGGTGAAGCATTCCAGGTGGTAGGCACGACCAATTGATAATTCTTGATTTTTTCGTCTTCAATGACAATCCAGTGTGCCAACGCGCCGCGCGGTGCTTCGGTGTGCCCTACGCCCATCGCCAATTTTTCCCAACGTTTCGGGTCAAATTTTTCGGTATTCGCCATGCGGGTGTCGCCGTTCTTGATGTTGGCAATCAGTTGGTCGTAAAATTCCAAGCCCCATTGTGCCACAAGCACACTTTCCAAACCACGCGCTGCCGTGCGACCAAGGGTAGAGAAAAGAGCAGTAACGGGTGCGCCTAACTTCGCTAAAGCGCTGTCCACCACCTCTTTATAATCCTCGCGTCCGCGTGCGTAACCTACGAGCATGCGCGAGAGTGGACCCACCTCCATGGCATTGCCTTTCCAGCGCGGCGTTTTCAGGTAGCTGTACTTTTCTTCTACGTTAAGGTGTTCATAAGGTGGTTTCGGACCGGTATAATTCAGCTTCGTTTCGCCTTTCCAAGGGTGCAAACCTTTGTCGTCGCCACCATCATATTCGTACCAAGAGTATTTTATAAATTCCTGAACTTCATCATCTTTCTTCAAATCTACCTCATAAACTTTACTAATATCTTTGTTTAAAATCGCCCCGGAGGGGAATTTAAAGCTGGAAGGATCATTGTAACCATTGGTAGGCAGATCGCCGTACACCAAATAATTGCCCAATCCACCGCCAATGCTCGCCCAATCCAAATAATATGGCGCAATTGCCATCAAATCAGGAATATACACTTGTTCCACAAATTCTTTGGCATCCTTTAGCAATTGATGTACATACGCTAATCGCTCCGCGTTGATAGCGCTGGCTTCATCCAAACCAATGGCGCATGCCATACCGCCCACTAGGAAATTGGGGTGTGGGTTTTTGCCACCAAAAATCGCGTGGATTTTTACAATTTCTTTCTGCCATTCTAATGCTTCCAAATAGTGCGCCACGCCAATCAGATTGACTTCCGGTGGCAATTTATAAGCAGGGTGCCCCCAATAGCCATTGGCAAAAATGCCCAGCTGACCGCTCTCCACGAATTTTGTCAACCGTTTTTGCAAATCAGAAAAATAACCCGGCGAGCTTTTGGGATAATTGGAAATGCTTTGTGCAATTTCCGACGTTTTCTTCGGATCCGCTTTTAATGCACTCACAATGTCCACCCAATCAAGCGCATGCAAATGATAAAAATGTACCACGTGATCGTGCAATTGCTGCGCACAATACATGATGTTGCGCACCATTTCGGCATTCGGCGGCACCACGATTCCCAAAGCATCTTCCACCGCGCGGCAGGAGGTGAGCGAATGCACCGACGTACACACACCACATACCCGCCCTACGAACGCCCAGGCATCACGCGGGTCGCGCCCACGCAAGATTTCTTCCAACAGACGCACCATCGTGCCGGCGCTATAAGCATCTTTTATTTTTCCATTCTCCACTTCCACTTCCACCCGCAAGTGACCCTCAATTCTCGTGATAGGATCTATGACGATTCGCTGGCTCATAATTTGGTTTTATATCTTTTTATTGAAAAGCCGCAAGAAACAAGCTGCTAGTGCCAAGAATGTCCTGAGTTTGGCTTATGGCTTGCCGCTATTTTATTCTGATAATTCCTGTTCTGATTCTTTGCCTTCTACAATGAGATTGTCAATCAGTTTTTTCTTGCGAATGTTCGTCGCCACTGCGTGCACCGCAATACCCGCCACTGTCGCAGCGCCCAAAGCTACCCCAACTTTATCCGCATCACTTTCAATGCCAAAGCCCGGGAAGTTTGCCATTTGACGATAAAGTGGTCCATTGTCCCAATAATTAGCTTCGCTGCAACCGATGCAACCGTGCCCCGATTGAATCGGATAGCTCACGCCGTCGTTCCATTTTATAATGCCACAGGAGTTATAAGTCATCGGACCTTTACATCCAACTTTATATAAACAGTAACCTTTTTTAGCATTTTCATCATCAAAAGATTCTACAAACAAACCGGCATCATAATACGGACGGCGATAGCAGCTATCGTGTACTCGCTTGGAATAGAAGGCTTTAGGGCGACCTACGCGATCCAATTCCGGCAATGTGCCAAACGTAATGACATGCACCAACACGCCCGCCATCACTTCACCAATTGGCGGACAACCCGGTACTTTCACAATCGGCTTGCCTTTTACCAATTTGTGAATCGGCGTAGCATTCGTCGGATTTGGCTTAGCAGCTTGTACGCAACCATTGCAAGCGCAACTACCCCAGGCGATGATTGCTTTGGCACCGGCAGCCGCTTCTTCGAGCACCTGTATTGCTGATTTACCGCCAATGCAGCAATAAACACCATCGTTATCCACTGGCACAGAGCCTTCTACGCATAAGATATACTCGCCATAATAATCCTTCATGGTTTTCTCCTTCGCCGCTTCCGCGTAATGCCCAGAGGCAGCCATGAGCGTTTCGGTATAATCGAGCGACAATTTATCGAGTAGAATATCCGCTACGATTGGGTGCGACGAGCGAATGAAAGATTCGCTGCAACAGGTACATTCCTGGAAGTGCAGCCAAATCACAGGCACCCGTGAGGTACTCATCAGTGTTTTGGAAATCTGCGCCGCGCCACTAGCTTCCAAACCAAGATAAGCCGCCATTACGGTACAAAATTTCATAAAATCCCGACGGGAATACCCTCGTCCGCGCAATTCCTCGTAATAAGTTGGTCGCTGGTGAGCTGAGGCTGCCATATTTTTCTAGGTGTTTGATGTGAAAGAAAAGTAAATTTTGTCTATTTGTGTCAAAGAACAATAAATGTTTGCCTAAACCGCATGATTTATCTCATTCATTCTGGTGATTTTTGTCATCTTGCAAATTTTGAACTGAATCCTATCTTTGGTCAGAAACTTGAGGTACATAGTTTTCATAGTTTTGAAAGTTTATATTTTCATAAATTCCTCACAATTAAATAATTCATTAGGATTTAAAAATCAATTAATTATGAAGATTTTTTCTAAAAAAATACTTCCGGCAATTTTTTTACTGTTGCCAGCTTTAATGGATGCGCATGAGGGACACGGCGTTTTTCATGGCGATGATATTCGGCACTATTGGTATTCGGCGACGCATGCGATTCCAGTGATTGTTTTGGTGCTGGTTTTTGTTGCGCTCCTAATTCATACGGTGCAATTGAATAAAAAAGTAGAAAAGAAAAATTTGTAAGATATTTAGAATCAACGTATTCATGCACGAACTATCGATCGTACTGAGCATTGTGGACATTGCAGCAGCGGAAACTCAAAAAGCGGGTGCTCAACAGGTGGATTGTATAGAATTGGAAATAGGAGAACTCGCTGGTATTCAATTAGATGCACTGGAATTTGCCTGGGACGTGGCTGTAAAAAATACAGCATTGCAAAAAGCAAAATGCCATATTCACCGCATTACGGGCAAAGCGCGATGCAATGATTGCAGCACAGAATTTTTATTACAGCACTTATATGATGCGTGTCCGCATTGTGGGCAATATTTTAATGAAATATTACAAGGACAAGAACTTCGTGTAAAATCTTTAGTTGTAAGTTAATCATTTTTCATTTTCAGTATTAATTTTATATTATTCATTCTTTAATTACAATCTTATGTGTACCACTTGCGGATGTAGCCAACCGGCGGAAGCAGTCACCATCACCAAAATAGGCGAAACCAACCACGAGCATTACCGCGATCAGCCTGGAAATGAACACCATCATCATCATGGAAATGGGCATAGCCAAGATGCAATAACCATTGAGTTAGAAAAAGATATATTGAATAAAAATAATTTATTGGCGCAGCGCAATCGTGGTTATTTTGAAGCAAAAGGAATTCTAGCACTTAATCTGGTTAGCTCGCCTGGCTCGGGAAAAACGAGTTTGCTGGAGCGCACGATTGAAGATTTAAAATCCAAATTTCCCATCAGCGTGATTGAAGGTGACCAACAAACCACCAATGATGCCGACCGCATTGCGCAAACCGGTGTGCCGGTGATCCAAATCAATACTGGCAAGGGTTGCCACCTTGATTCCGAAATGATTAATAATGCTGTTAAAAAATTAAAACCGTCAGAAGAGTCCGTATTAATGATTGAAAATGTGGGCAATCTGGTATGCCCGGCAATGTTTGATTTGGGCGAGGCGGGGCGCGTCGTTATTATAAGTGTAACGGAAGGCGATGACAAACCCATTAAATATCCTGATATGTTTCATGGGTCTAAGGTGTGCATTATCAACAAGATAGACTTGTTACCTTATGTTAATTTTGATGTAGAAAAAGCAAAAAATTATGCACAGCAGGTCAATCCGCATTTAAAATTTATAGAATTATCCGCCACGACCGGCGAAGGGTTGAATCAGTGGTATGACTGGATTCGTAAATCACTCAAGCATTTTATAAAATATCAACATATCCATTAAGTCAAATATGAAATGTGAAATTTGAAACATCTCACACTTCTCATTTCATATTTCATATTTCAAATTTCAAATTTAATATTACATGTGTTTAGCAATTCCAGGCAAAATACAATCCATTGTTAATCAATTAGATGAAACTTTTCGTATTGCAAAAGTCTCCTTCGGTGGCATCATGAAAGAAGTGAATCTAGCTATGGTGCCCGATGCGCAAGTGGGCGATTATGTGCTCGTGCACGTGGGGGTAGCGATTGGCGTGGTGGACGAGGATGAAGCGCAGCAAACATTTGAATATCTACAAAAAATTGGTGAACTGGAAGAACTAGAGCCCGGATAAAACACATTGGTTTCCAGTACATTACACAGCTCTTTTTGCTTTTTCCCACACCACTGATTGTTGTTTTTTTACATATTTTATAAATCCTAAATAAACGCATACATTCATTAATACAAAATAAAAAGGCACGCTAAATCCTTTCATTTTCAAGGGCTTATCTTTTGTTAAATAGCCAACTCCGGCAATAGTATAAAATACCATCTGTAATATCAAAATAATAACGTAAAAAGGCGCTTGAAAAGCTAACATTACATTGGCAATCAAGAATGTAACTAATGCCAGCGGTGCCAAGGTCCAACGCAGGACCCGATGTGATACATATTGAAAAGTTAGTAATCCATATCTAAATGGATTTAACAATGCTCGAAGCCGCGCCATTGCTTGAAAGCCACCCGCACTGATCCGAATTTTACGTTTAATTTCCTCCCCAGCATCTGACGAGGCGTGTTCCAGCGCATACGCATCAGGCGCGTATGCCACATGATAACCCTTTTGTGCAATACGTAATGTCAAGTAAAAATCCTCAATTATAGTATCACTCGGCACGTTTTCAAATAATTCCGTTCGCACCGCAAATAATTCACCAGCAGCGCCAACCACCGTGCCGAGTTCGGCATCTAGTTGCTTCAACCAGGATTCATACTTCCAATATAATCCCTCCCCTGCAGCATTCGCTTTGTCTTTTTCAGCGCTCCAAACCCGTTTTTCGCCTGCCACCGCGCCGACATTTTCATAAGCAAAATGCCGCACTAAATTTTGAATAGCGTTTTGATTTAGAAAGGTATTCGCATCAGAAAAAATTAAAATAGGTGTCCGCACAAAAGGAAGCGCACGTTGTACCGCAGCGATTTTACCTTGCCGCTCTGGTTGATGTAACAATGTAATATTTGGATATTTTTTAATAATATCAGGAGTTGTATCATTCGAGCCATCCGTTACAAACAAAAAATGAAGTTTATTTATCTGATAATCAATATCAAACGTATTTTTTATTTTTTGCTCTATAATATCCGCTTCGTTATATGCTGCAATCAACAATGTAACCTCTGGCAGTTCTGAAGATAAAGATGTAATATTACGCTTTTTTTTTAAATAAAAGCAGCATCCAACTAATCAATCCATAACCGACGTATGTGTAAATAAGTATAATGAGGGAACTCCAAAACAGGAAAAACATGATATCTTTTTTAGTAAAATTTAA
>CAZFBN010000085.1:0-24043 GCA_964517145.1 uncultured Saprospiraceae bacterium | reverse complement strand
TATTTTAAAAAATGCGACGGTGACAAGTAAATAACTATGTTCAGAAATGGCTGTATTTTATAATTTAATGGTTCTACTATGAGTTAATATTAGGCTAAAGCCTTTATTTTCTGAAGCTCGCACTTCCCTTAACTTTTCCATTATTCTAATTTTCCTTAAAAAGCAACGCCCCACTTCCCGGAGGAAATGGAGCGCCCTACCATCCTTATTGAATTTGCGCTCATTGGAAGGCAATGCGCTCGACCGCCCTCTTTCTGAACCATGTTATGATGAAAAAACTAATCACAATGCCATAAGCCAGCAATCCCAGCAGGTTTGCAACGTTGTGCGAGCTGACTTTTGCTGTATCATATTTAAAATCGGGTAAAGCGTCAATTTTGGCTTTGTCCATCACGTCTCCTTTGAAAATAATGGGTTTGAAATAATCGCGCCAGGTAGCCGCGAACGCAATGACTTGCGCCCGAAAAGACTGATAATGCCGCCCGGAAGTGCCCGCCAGGTCGCTAAAGCTGTCGTTTAATAAAATGGCGGGCGAAGCAAAACGGAAACCATCCACCCAAGCCTGTTGCTGCGCCAATCGGGCGTCATATTTCTCCACCAAAGGCTTGATTTTGCTTTGAATCAAATCCTGCGAAGCGAAATATTGCTTGTAAAAAAGGTACGTTTCGGCTTTTGAAGAATCGGGCATGAGTTCGGGATGATCGCGGTAGTATGAAGCGAGAATCGCATCTGCCTGCCGTTCCGCTTCGGCGCTCACGGCACGTACTTCGTTGACTAACAAGGCTCTGGATGGCACAGGGTACAAATTATTGGCGAGTTGGCTCACCACCGAAGGCACGAGCAATACCAATCCGACCCAGATTGCCAGCATCGTCACCGCATTTTGTGCTGAGGATTTGCCCGCCAAATTCACCAGCACGGCTACGCTAAACCAAAAAGCGGTGTACGCTAAAGTCAGCAAGGTCAATTGCCCAATTTTCCCAGCGTTTGCAGCGAGATTCACGCCATTCAAAGCCAAACCAAGCCACAAACTCAAGGTCGCTACCGTTGCAATGATTAAAAATCGAATCGTCGCTTTTTGAAATAACCAAGTCAACAAACTCATGGGCTGCGCCAAGAGTAAACGCAGTGAACCTTGTTCTCTTTCAGCCGATAATAAATTATAACTAAATGCAATAACTATCAGAGGCAGCAAATAAATAAACACAAAAGCCAAATCAAAACTGCCGAACAGCAATTGCACGGGGCTACTTAGTTCTGTAAAATTCAATAAACTACTTTCGCCGTACAAAACGGGTTTTATGGTGTGCGCGTACAAATCGCTTTGTCCAGTCGCCAGCAATGCCAAGGGTTGTGCGTCGAGCGCTGCTACGCGCGGCTGCCGATTGCCAATGTACGTGGGCGTTTGCGGACTTTGCCAAGGCGAAATATCCGTTTTCAAACCTCGCTCTACCGAATCCAGCACACCGAGCATCACGGTGAAAGCGCTATCGGCTTCCATTTTGGTTTTGTCGGTAGTAGCTTGGCGCTCGGTTACTTTTTGTGCGCCATTGTAGGCTGCAAACAAGCACAACACCAACAGCAGCACAGAAAGCGTCTGAATCCACGCGCTGCGAAGCAAGGATTTGAGTTCAAATTTTAAATTATGGTTGAACATATTTTATCGTATTAAATGGTAAGCTGATCGTTATGATTTTTAGGATTAGAGCTGATTTTTTTTACATAATTAATCTTAATCATCTTTATAAATCAGTGTCCTATCAAATCCTTTTTGTAATAAAAACCAATCCAATAAATGAAAAGGCCAGCCAACCTAATAAAATCAGTAAATTACTTATATTTTGTTGTAAAACAGCAGCATACGTCGGCGGCTCGTACGTAAATTCGGGAATATCTCGCCAAAGTGCTGGGTCGGCTTTCCAATCCCAGGCTTCATCGCTGTACTTCGTATTCTTAGCAAAATGCATATTTAATTTATCCATCATTGCCAGGCGATATTTTTCGGCGGCATCCGCAAAATTCCAATGAGTTTGATAATCAGTGCGGGCAATCGCCATTGATAGAAACCGCGTTGGCAAAAACGGGGATAAAAGGGCACTCCAACGATACACATTCGTTTGATTTTCAAATTGTTGTTTCAGCAAAGCATAATGTTTGAAATAAATTTCTGCTTCATGTTCTTCGCCTTTTTGCATCAGGTAGCCGTCAAAATTGAAGGGTAATTGTTGCACGCTATCCACTTTGTATTCAATCAGCACCGCTTTTTCCAGCTTTTTAGCTTCCTCATTCCAGGGGTCGTGCCCGTTCAAGCCGTTCTTTTTATCTTCATTCATTTGCGCTTCAAATGCCTGCCGCGTTGGGTACGGGTACAAGCCATCTGCCAGATTGCTCGCCAATTTCGGCATTCCCAATACACTTACAATCCAGATTGCCAGCATGGAAACCAATGCAATTCCCGAATTCTTACTTATTGCTGATACTATCAATGTAATGCTGTTAAAAACCGCATAATAAACTAAATAAACCAACATCATCAGCACTAAAGCCCCGATATTAAATTCGCCAAAATCTTTAATCGAAGCCAGCAAAACCGCTGAGATTACAAAAGTGGGCACTACTAATAATAAAATTGGTAAATAAGCACCCAGCCATTTACCCAATGCTAATTTTGTCGGCGAAACTCCCTGGCTTTTTAGTAAAGCCAAAGTGCCTTGCTCCCGCTCGCGCGTAAAAGCATTGAAACCCATTAATATAATGAGTAAAGGGATGATAAATAACAATATAAAATCGGGCGTCAGGTCACCAAAACGCGCCAATCCCGTTTGGTCTTGCGCTGCCATGTACTGTGCTTCGTTGCGTCGGTGCGCCTCCAGAAATATAGAAATACCGGTATATTTATCTACCCCAGGATCAATCAGTGAGAGCGGATATTTAGGTTTAAAAGCATACGTGCCGTAGTGCGCCGCCGAATGCGGATTTTTAGCATCCTGGCTCTCCCACACATTGCGCTCATTATCAGCGGCTTGCTGGTGCTGTTCATTCACCGAAATGTAATAACCGCGACTTATTACAACCGCAATTAATAACAATGCCACGGTTATGATAGCCGCCGTACGAAATCGCCCTTCGCGGAGGATTTCTTTGAATTCTTTATTTGCGATTTTTAAAATCATGATATTGGGATGTTTTTTGTGTTCAGGTGTTCGTGTGTTCACGTAGTACGGGACATTAACACATTAACACCTGAACACAATCAGTTAATTCATGTGCTGCAAATACAATTTCTCCAAATCCGAGTGATTAATCTGCTCCGTTGTCAGCGTTTCCAGCAGTTTTCCACCTTTCATAATACCGATATGCGTACCACTTTCCTTGGCGCGGAAGAGGTCGTGGGTCGCCATGAGGGTCGCCACGCCTTGTTCACTGAGTTTTTTCAACAAGGCTGCAAATTCGTTACTGGCTTTGGGGTCAAGTCCGGAGGTCGGTTCGTCGAGCAGGAGGGCTTTGGCTTGTTTTGCCATGGCAATAGCAATACCCACTTTCTGGCGCATGCCTTTGGAGTAAGTGGAAACACGACGCTGATGCGCATCTTCCTGTAAACCAGCCTCTTGCAAGAACATTTCCAATTCGGTCGGTTCGTATTTTTTACCTGCTAAACCGGAGAAATACTCCAGATTTTCTAGTCCACTCAAATTCGGATAGAGCATCAGATTTTCAGGAATGTACGCGAGGAACTGCTTGGTTTTCAGCGCATCCTTTGTTACATCTACTCCATTGATAAGTGCTTTACCTTCAGAGGGTTGTACAAAATTCAGAAACAAATTAATCGTAGTGGTTTTGCCCGCACCGTTTGCCCCCAGGAGGCAAAAAATGTCGCCGGGTTTTACCGTCAAATTCAAATGGTCAACAGCGGTGGTGCCATTATAAGCTTTGGTTAAGCCGATTGCTTCAATCATGGATTGTAGGTATTTATTCAAAATTCATGCAACACTGTTGCAAAAATAAAAATCTTTTCCTTATTTGCAACAACATTGCATTTATATTTTTTTGATTAATCGCATCATTTCTACTTTGATACTTTTAAGTTTCCATTTTTGAATATACAGCATTTATAAAATAGAGCTATCTGCTATCCATCTACAAGCTTTACAGTATCTTTGAGTTATATTTTACTATTTTTAAGCCCTTATGAACCCGCCAACATTCACACCTGCTTACACCGACCGTTTGGTGCGCCTTATTATGGTGCCCATTTTAGGTATTTTATATCGCCATATCGGAGAGCCTTCTCCTTTGATTGTGTTGCTGCGCGATCCGATTTATTATATTGATTTAGGTGTTTCTATCATAGGTATTTGGATTATTTGGGAATTGTCAAAATGGATCATTCGGCAGTTGGATCAACGCTATTCATGGACGCAAGATTTCTTTCAACGGCTTGTTATTCAAATTGTTACCATTTATGGAGCTACTATTTTTTTTACCCTGTTACTTACTTTTTTTTACAATGATATTATAATGAAATCGCATCGGCACGAATTGTATGATATTAGTTTTTCGTTTGTTATTGATATTCCGGTGTCTTTTTTAATTATCACCATCATGCAATTGTTATACTATGCTATGTATTTACAAGAATATTATAAAAACGAGATCACTTTAACGCATCGCGCAGCCCTGCCCACAGAGAAAGAAATCACTCCCCCTGTCCGTAAAAATGTGTTGGTTTATTTTGGAAAATCTTTAATTCCTATCGCCCTTGAAGATATTGCATATTTTCATAAAGTGGGAGAAGTCACACTGGCGAGAACCCTTGAAAATCAGGATTATAGAATAGATCAAACGCTAGAACAGCTGCAAGCAATCGTACCGGCAAGCAATTTTCACCGCCTTAATCGCCAAATGATTGTAAATATGGACGCGGTAAAAGAGGTTAAAAATGATTCAAGTGGTAAATTACATGTAACAGTAACACCCATTTATGATATAGCTGTAACAGTAAGTCGTAAAAAAGCCGCAGAGTTTAAAAATTGGCTAAATGGATGATAAATGGGTTGAAAAGTTGAAAGATTGATAATATGCTATTTAAAGTTAATCCATACATCAACTTTTCAACCCAATCATTTAGTGTTCATTCACAAAATCCAACAAAGCTTCCTTAAATTTATCATTTTCTGTATAAAATGCAGAGTGCCAGGAATTTTCAAATGTAACGAATGTAACGGGTACAGTTAATAAATCACGGGTTTTATAACCAATTTCAATCGGTATGATGCCATCTTTAGCGCCCCAGAATAAAGCAACCGGAATCTTTACATTTTTTAGCAAAGCGCTGCGATCAAAATTAAATATTTCATTGGCATAATAATCGTCATATTGGCTGGTATTGGCGATCTGGCTAAATTTGGAATGCGGCGTCCTAAACCATTGATTGAACACAAAACCCTTGTCATCCGTGGGCCACACAGGATTGGCACCTACCCGAAACATCCGGCTGTACCAGTCGCCCCAATTGATGCTGCGTATATTTTCACGCGTAACCGGGTGCGCCAGCATAAATTCCTCGGCTTCTTTATCATTTTTTAGTCGCGCCTCGCGGATTACCCATTCGCGCACCTGCACGAGCCAATCGTAAGTAGAATACGTACCGTCCAGTGCGATGTAAGCTTTTACAAGGTTTTGATTATCGCCGGTGGTCAAAAACTGCCAAGCCATTTCTACACCAAAGCTATGTCCTAGTAAATAAATATCGGCGTTATTATATTGCTTTTGTAATAATTCAATCACCATTTCGAGGTCTTCTGCAAACTGCGCATACGTCAGGGTTTTAGGGTCTGCATTGCCAGAAGCCGAGCCAGCCAAGCGTTGATCCCAATAAACGACTGCTATTTCTTGTTCAATTTCAGAAAAAAATTCGCGCATACAAAAGGCACACTCGCCAGGTCCGCCATGTAAATAAAGCAAGATTTTTTTACTTTGCAAATTGCCTCGTACCCAAATTGGCATATCTGCTCCTTTGTGGCGCAGGCGCAGGTTTTCTGACAATTCAAGCTCTTTACTTTGGGTACAAGCTGCCAAAACAAAAGCAATAACGATTACCAAAAGACTAAATAATTTTATTACAGCATTCATAATTTATTCATTTTTATTTTTTATTAATAATTTCTTACCTTTCATTATTAATTTTTTATAATAATGCCTGCTTCCAATGCCGGACGAATGAGGTAAGTTTTATTATACGGATATTGCCGCATGTAATGCACATTGGTAAATAAAATGATGGGCGTATCATGTTTTACAGAAAAATCTTTACCAACACCCAGGGAAATACCTGGCAAAAATCCCCATTGCCCGGCGAGTGTCACTTGCTGAAAGCCACCAATTTCGTCGGTTTTGTAGGTTTTTGCTTCGTAAATCGAGCGAATTAAGCCCGGTGACAGCGCCGCCTGTACCATGCCGCCGCGTTTGCCAGTACGTCGCCAACCGAGCTCAGGTGAGAGGATCACGCCAAAGTGATTGTTGGGGTGCCGAAAAAGGGTCAGATGAACGCCAAACGTAAGATCATGTTGCACGGTAGAATTGTCTTTGGGCTTTTCGGAATGATGCAGGGCATATTCCAAACCGCCACGAATACCATAGTGGGTTACATTTTCACCAAAGTAAGAGAGCCGCACATTTTGGGCAACAAGAGAAGTGGTAATGTTGAAAAACATTGCCATAAAAAATAATCTGTAATTCATTGTTTAAGTCGGGTTTAAGAATGAATAATTTTACGTCAACAATCAGCTGTCAGCGTTTAGCGCATCTAAAATTGCCGCTGACATCCGAGTTGATAGACGCAAAATTGCAGGGGAAAATGGCAGGAAAGCAAGTACAAGAGTATGTGATTGGCGCGGATTGCGGGGTGAAGTGACAAGAACCGGGGGCGAAATGCCTCCAATGCCGGTTGGAAAAATCAGGAGAAAAATGGTAAATGCCTCTTTTTATCGCTGCGCCAACTCAAATCGAACTTCCATCATCATTTGTTTGGTGCGCATTTGTATGCAGATGCCGTTTAAATAGGTGTAATATACTTTTTTTCCATCAGGCATTTCCATCTCATATTTAGATGGTTGCACTTCTTTTATTGGACAAAACATGCCAAAGCGTTCCGAAAAAACGACTTTTTTACCTTTGGGCTCTACATGGTACAACAAAGCGACGCTGTACACCACCTCATCTTTTAATACGATGGCGTCTTCTCCTTTTATATTGATATGATATTGGCTGCCAGAGCGCACTACTTCTGAGCTTTCGCGCACTTTGTCATTTACTTTTTGTATCATACTGGCTTTATGCAGTTGCCCATCTTGATATTGCGCTTGTAATACGGAATGCGCTTTGCTGAAAGCCACGGAAATGTTGGTTTCTGAATGCACAGAAAAATTCTGACTGTCACTTTTATTGGCTTTAATAAGCATGGAACCGGCTTTTTTGTTGGCAACAAAAATGTTGTACAACAGCGTTTGACTAAAGCCCTGCCCCGGAAATGACAAATAAAAAGTGAATGCTAAAATTAAAAGCGTTTTCATGGTTTTAACAATTGGTAATTCAATCTGTGAAATGGTGGATTGATAATGGTTGATTTCGATATTATACTTTACTTTCAGGTACTATTACAAGATCACCTCTAACTAGATCACTCCTAAAACAGTATTAAATGAAACATCAAACATTCGTATTTTAAAAAAAGCATATCAATAAAACTTCAATTATTATCTTATTCAAAAAGTTATTTATCAAAGTGAATAAAAAACGCCCTTATTGTAAAGCAACAACAATGGTGTAAATATGCTGTAAGGCAACAGCGAAAAGGTCAGTCGGTAAGTAGATAAGTGTTTTTATTAATGGGGCGATCAGCGTTAAAAATACTTGTTTGCTGCAAACCAAGACACCGCATCAGCGATGGCGTCTTCGAGCGACGTTTGGGGCATGTTGAGTTCTTCAACGGCTTTTTTTGGTGTATAATAATTGTCAATGGTTAATAAAGAGCTATTGGCATACGAAACCGGAATTTTTCGTCCGATTACACTTGAAATAAGATCACCCGAACGCCCAATTGACTTTAAAACGCCCGGAGGCGCTGTAACAAAAGGCTTGCGTCTGCCACTCACTTTACCAATGAGGGTAAAAAACTGCCGATAATTTAAATTTTCATTCGCCAGTAAATAGCATTCGCCCAGTCGCCCATGATCTAAGGCATTCACGGCACCCGCAGCCGCATCGCGCACCGGCACGAAATTTTTACCACCCGTTGGACACAGCACAAATGGGGTACGCAGATAATACAACACCATTTTACCTGAACTTGGTTTAGCATCGCGCCCACCAATCATAAACGTCGGATTTACAATTATAGCCGGAATACCCTCCATTTTAACAGCATCTTGTATAATTTGCTGCGCTTGATTTTTAGTATCAATGTAATCGGTTCTTAAAACCGTGTAGCTGAAGTCGCCCGTTTCATCGCCAGGATGTTGAAGAGAGCCTGGTCGAAAGGTGTTCGCTGTGCTGACGTGCACAAGGCGCTCCATCTCCCATTTTTTCACTGCGTGCAGCACATTTTGGGTGCCCTTTACGTTGACTGCATCATGAAACGCTAGTTCGGGTCCCCACTGACTAGTATTCGCTGCTGAGTGAATAATCGCAACACAGCCTTTACCAGCCGCTAATACATCTTCTTCATTTACAATATCTCCGTACATCACTTCTACATCCAGCCCATTTAATGCTATTGGATTGCTTGACTTACGCATCAACACCCGCACATCGTATCCACGTTCCAGCAATTCTGCGGCAATATTGCTGCCCAATAACCCCGTTGCACCGGTCACCAGCACTTTCTTGTTCGACATACCCCAAATTTTTTTTGTGGAACGCTAAGGTAGGAAATTTGTCAGAATCGGAATTCTCCGCAGGAAAGGATTTACAGGATTTTATACAATTTCGCTGCCTTCAAAAAGCTGAGCATCTAAAAATCTTGAAAATTCGGATAAAAAAGAAAGTCGCTCACTCCGGAAGTCAGCGACTTATGCTATATGAAGGAAAACATGGTGTAATTACAAGTCTATATATGGGAGATGCTTTGATTAACAAAAACGTTGCCTGGAAAATTCATTTTTTTAAAATTATTTTCAAACGCGTTCAATAATCGTGGCAATTCCCATGCCGCCGCCCGCGCAAAGCGTGACCAAGCCGGTGGACAAATCGCGCCGCTCCAATTCGTCCAGCAAAGTGCCCAGCAACATTGCCCCTGTGGCGCCGAGCGGATGCCCGAATGCAATCGCTCCCCCATTGACATTTAATTTGTCAGGATCAATATTCAAATCACGTTGAAATTTTAAAGGTACAGCCGCAAACGCTTCATTGCATTCCCACAAGTCGATATCCTGTACGTTCATACCCGCTGATCGCAGCGCTTTTTGCGCAGCAGGCGTTGGACCCGTGAGCATAATGGTGGGCTCTGTGCCAACATTTGCGATGGAAACAATTCGTGCACGAGGCTTCCAACCCAAAGCTGCCCCTTTTTCCTTGGCTGCCAGCAACACAAGTGCAGCGCCGTCCACAATGCCTGAGGAATTTCCTGCGGTATGTGCCGGATGAATTTTTTCGACAACGGGGTAACTTTTTAAAGCCATTGCTTCAAAACCAGACGTGCTCAGCTCGGCAAAAGCAGGCGGCAACTGTGCCAATTTTTCTAAAGTGGTATCGGGTCGAATGCTTTCATCTTTATCCAAAATAAGCAAGCCATTTTTATCATAAATGGGAATAACGGCATTTTTAAAAAAATCTGCTGCCCAGGCATGCGCCGCGCGTTGTTGCGATTGCAAAGCAAAGGCATCCAAATCTGTCCGCGTGAATCCTTCCATTGTTGCAATTAAATCAGCCGCCACCCCTTGCGGAATATAATTGGTTTGTTGAATGACCTCAGGATCCGTATGCAAAGGTCCGCCGTCGCTTCCCATTGGCACCCGGCTCATACTCTCTACCCCACCAGCAACCATCACGTCCGCCCAGCCGGCACGAATTTTCGTAGCAGCTTGATTTACAGCCTCTAAGCCCGACGCACAGTAGCGATTTAGTTGCAATCCGCTTACTAGCTCGCTCCAACCTGCATACAACAATGCTGTTTTGGCAATGTTAAATCCCTGGTCGTCCACGGGCGTCACACAGCCGAGAAGCAAATCTTCTACTTCATTCGTATTCAAGTGATTGCGCTCTTGCAAAGCGTTCAATGCAATGGTCAGCAGTTGCACGGGCTTAACTTCGTACAATGCACCACTGCTTTTGCCTTTGCCACGCGGAGTGCGGAGTGCGTCAAAAATGTAGGCTTCCTTCATTTGGTGAAAAAAAATTGGTTTGCGCTGCAAATTATTAAAAAAACGGTATGCAAAAACGGGAATCATGCGTTGATATAAATAAAAGGCTTCTTTTTGCCGATTGGTCTGAATTTTGATGCTTTCGGTAGATATTAAGCAACCTAATACTTTTTTTACGCGTATTTTTATTACTATATTAAATGAATTGTCATGGCTAGAAGAAGACTAAAATTGACCGGCTTTGCCCGCTTTCTGATTGTGATGCTTTTCCTGGTGCCTGTGGCTTACCTGGGCGCTGCATATTATAATGGTCAGGATGGTATTCAAAATATTAAAGATTTGTTGGGTATTAAATCCAAAACAGAGAGCACCGAGCGCGTTGAAATCAATCGCAATGAAATCGAAGAAGTTACCTCTGATTCTAATGCACCCTCGACCAAAACGACTCCTTCAACCGATGCTGTGCTGAACAATCGCCGCCTCGAACAGCTTGAAAAACGCATGAATCAGGTAGAGCGCGAAAATGCTCGTTTGCGGGAACAAGTGCGCCAACTGGAAGCGCAAGTGAAAACATTGCAACAATAAAAAGCGGAGGTCCGTTAGCGGTTATTGGGCACTTTAGCACCATGATAACCGCTAACGCGAATCGCAGCTTTGTACTACTCTCCTTGACCGAGGGAATAAGCCCGCTCGCCATCGATTTCGTACAAATTCTCTATTTTTATAAAATCCAGCCCCTGATCCGCAATGCGTTGCAAGAGCTGCACAATGTCATGGTTGTCAATGGGTTCCGCCTGAACCATGCCGTTATTATTCGCTTTCAGAATGGAATGAACCGACACAAAACGGCAGCGCCAATGATCGGTGCAGAAAGTTTCAGAAAATCCAGAAGGATACACTTTGACGCCTCTGTTGGTAATCATTTTTAAATTCAATTCCTCACCGGATAATCCTTCTAAAAGTTTGCCCAAAACATTCACATCGCGGTTTTCATTTTTCCAATCCAAAAATACATCCACTCCGACCAGTTTTTTCTCAACTGGTGCTGTCGGTTTGATTTTAACCTCAATCGGCTTTGTGCTTTCGCCCATTTCAATCGGTTTCAACAAACTCGGACGCTGCCCCAGCCGCTCGATCACCGCTTGCGCAAATGCCTGTGTACCAACGCGTTTCTTCGAGAAAGTCTCTCCGTAAATATCGCCCGTGTGAATGCCGTCTTCCAATGTCTTCAGCAGGGCATTTTGAATGGTTTCCGCCACTTTAGGCTGACCGATGTGCGCCAGCATCATACAAGCCGCATTGATTAAGCCCGAAGGATTCGCAAGGTCTTTCCCGGCGATGTCCGGTGCCGAACCGTGAATCGCCTCAAACATTGCCAACTCATCGCCGACATTCGCTGAGCCGCCCAAGCCAACCGAACCAGCTACTTCTGCCGTTATATCAGATATAATATCACCATATAAATTCAGCGTCACTATTACATCGAATCGCTCCGGCTGATCCGCCAAACGCGCCGCACCAATATCAATGATGTAATGTTCCGTTTGCAATTCAGGATATTCTTGCGCTACTTCATCAAAAATTTTATGAAACATGCCATCCGTATGCTTCATAATGTTATCCTTCGTCATGCAAGTCACTTTTTTGCGCCCATTCGCATGTGCATACTCGAAGGCGTAACGAATCACTTTTTCAGAGCCTGGTCTCGATACCAATTTCAGACACTGAATGACTTCCGCCGTCTGCTGATGCTCAATTCCCGCATACAAATCCTCCTCGTTTTCACGAATCACCACCAGATCCATCTCTGGAAAATGACTTTTCACAAAAGGCACGTATGCCTTACACGGACGCACATTGGCAAACAAACCCAGCGTTTTGCGAATGGTCACGTTTAAACTTTTGTAACCGCCGCCCTGCGGAGTGGTGATGGGTGCTTTCAGAAAAACTTTATTACGGCGCAAGGTTTCCCAAGACTCCGGGGCAATGCCCGATTTGTGCCCTTGTTGATATACCGCTTCTCCAATTTGAATGGTTTCATACTCGGCTGCTGCCCCTGCTGCTTGTAAAATAGCAAGCGTAGCTTCCATAATTTCGGGTCCGATGCCATCGCCATAAGCAACGGTGACGATAGGTTTATTTGGTAGAAACTGAGACTGTGCAGCTGCACTTGGACTGACTTGAGTCATATCGTATAATTTGGTTGATTAAATAGTAATACTATCATTAAGACAATGAACACCCACTTTTTTGGATGGTTCGTGACAGGGTGATTTTTATAAAAAAGCTTTTGCCTGGTAAGAAATGGAACAAAACTTTCACGCAACACAGCAGGGCTCGCAGCGTATCAAATAGCTTTATCGCCTAATACAGATAAACTGATAATCAACAATTTACATAATATTAAATAAATAATTTAAAATACTCAATTGCTTATCTGTATATTTTGGAAACAAATTCGATGCAAATTCAATTTTTACTTCAAATACCAACGTTATGTTTGTACATACCAGTCCTTTAGAAACAAGCATACTTTAGTTCACCTCACACCTAATATCATGAAAAAACGCTCGATACCTTGCCTTTTCCTGCTGGGATTACTGTTTTTTCTCAGCGAAAGTTGCACCCCGGAAACCAATCGACTCCCTGTCCCTACTTCCGAAACAGAAGGTGAAAACCGCTACAAACGCGAAGCCTGGTTTGAGCGCATGCACCGCGCTGCGGAAGGGACAGATTGGAAAAAAATCGAATATCAAAATGCCATGCGACGCCATCTGAAACGCGCAGAATCTGTGCAGACCCGCGAAAATTGTGGCGTAGAAACATTGGCGGATGGCAAGGTGATGGGGCGTTGGATTGAGCAGGGCAGCATCAATCAGGCAGGCAGCGTATTTGATACCGAATATGATCCTGTGCGCGACGAAATCTGGCTGGTTTCGGCGGGTGGCAGCATTTGGCGTGGTCCGCGCAATGGGACAAACTGGGAGGTGGTGAATCAGGATTTGCGTTTTGACAATGGCTTGTTAAAATTTATTCCGCGTCCGCAAGGGCGGCGGCTGGTGGCTTCCATCGACGGGGTGCCGCATTATTCTGACGATGAAGGACTAAGCTGGCAGGCAGCAAGCGGACTTACCAGCACAACTCAGGTAGAACGCATTCATAAGGCTGTCGTACTGGATGATACACAACACACTATTTTTATATTCATTAAAAATAGGTTTGATAATATTGTAAATTTATATAAATCAACCGATCAGGGAGCGACTTACACCTCGGCATCACAATACCCGCGTGGCGATCGCTCCCAATGGACACTTTGCAAACCACATAACTCAAATGAAGTATTGCTATTAGAAAAAACCAGTGTGCGAACTAAAGTATATCGCCTTGATCCTCAAACAGATGCAATAGAATTATTAAGCAATTCTAACATATTTACCCAAAAAGACGCCAATGCGAATCTCGTCGGCTGCCTTAGCAATGGTAAAACTTTTTTGTACGCGTACTCCCAAACCTCCGCTGCCGCTACGGTGCATGTGTCGGAAGATTATGGCAACACCTGGAATATCAAGGGGTTTCTACCTGCCAATCCTTGGGAAGTGGGCTTGTTCGTGTCACCTTCCGATCCGAAGGCACTTTTTATGGGCGAGGTCAATTGTTATCGCAGTTTGAACAGCGGCGGCACCTGGACAAAAGTAAATGATTGGTCAGAATATTATAATAATATAAATGGAAAATTACATGCCGATATCATGCATTTTTCTGAATTTAAAGACCCTCAAGGAGTTGTTTTTCAATTGATTAGCCATCATGGCGGCTTGAGTTCCTCCAGGGATAATTTTATAACGCAACAAAATATTGGATTAGAAGGACTAAATGTGAGTCAATATTACAGCGTTCGTACCGACCCGCAAAATGCGAGCTATGTGTATGCCGGTTCGCAAGATCAGGGTTTTCAACGGGCAAATGCGGTTAGCGATGTAGGAATGGCTTATTTTCAGCAAGTTATATCTGGTGACTATGGACACATTGTTTTTTCTAATAATGGGAAATCGCTTTGGACGGTTTATCCCGGCGGTTCGGTGAGTTATTATGAAAATCCGCAATTTCAGGGGCAAACGGCTACTTTTGAATTGGAGTCTGACAATGAATCGGTCTGGCTGCCTCCATTGATGCCGAGTCCAAATCCAGCAGAAAATGCGATTTACATGGCAGGCGGCAATAAAAATGGCGGCATCGGGTCGTACCTGATTCGACTGGAAGCAAAAGTATTTGGCGGCAGCACAAATATTATCACATCACAATTGGCATTTAATTTTAAATCACAATCGGCTGGTGGTGAGCTATCTGCGTTGGCAACTTCCCCCATGAACCCCAATTTTTGGTACGCGGCAACCACCAACGGTCGCTTTTTTCACTCTACGGATGCCGGTCAAAACTGGGAACAATCCATTAATTTTATTCCCGACGGGCATTATTTATATGGTCAGTCGATTTATGCTTCGAAAACGGACAGCAACACGGTTTATCTCGGTGGCAGCGGCTATTCCAATCAGCCGGTTTACAAATCAACCGACCATGGCAAGTCTTTCACGCCGATGGCGACCGGGCTGCCGAGTACCCTGGTTTTTGGCATTACTGGCAATGCTGACGAAAGTTTGCTCTTTGCTGCCACAGAAGCAGGACCTTATGTATATGTAAAATCCGACAATCGTTGGTATGACCTCGCGGGGCAATGCGCTCCGGCACAAACCTACTGGTCGGTAGAATTTGTTGAATCGCAAAATCTGGTGCGTTTCGGCACCTACGGTCGCGGCATCTGGGATTTCCAATTGGAAGAAACGACAGACGTGAAGAATCCTGCTGAAAATGAAGCAGTTGTAAATATTTTCCCGAATCCGTCCAATGGAATGCTGTACATTGATGTAGAAAAATGGCAGGAAAGCCCGGTTCAAATCTTGATATGGGATGTAAATGGAAAATTAATGCAAACGACTTCCAGCAATGGCAATCGTCGTATCGAATTGAATATCAGTAGTTTTCCTAGTGGAACATATTTAGTTCAAATTAAAAACAATAGTACATCCATTACCAAAAAAATAATTTTACGCTGATATGATAAAGATTATCAGTTATTTAGCTTTTATAAAGCTGATCTGATTCCTATTTTTAACACAAAAAATCGTATCTTCACACCCCAAAACAGCAATGGTCAGATGGCGCGTGTCGTCTGACCATTGTCATCGTAGCGCAGGCTTCAGCCTGTCTCACGTACCACAGGCTTTAGCCTGTAAAATCAATAGAATAGGCTTCAGCCTATAAATCTTCAAATATTAAAATTAATACCATGTCTATCGTACAGGAATTCAATGCCTACCGCTCAAAAATGAACGAGAAAATTTTATCAGAAGACAATCTCGTTTTAAAACGCTTTTTTAATCTCGATACCAATGCCTATCAGGACGGCGCGTTGGACAAAAAAACCAAGGAATTATTGGGCTTGATCGCGTCGATGGTGCTGCGCTGCGACGATTGCGTCCGCTATCACCTGGGCACTTGTTATGAATTGGGCGTCACGCGTGCCGAGGTGTTTGAGGTATTTTCAATTGCCAATCTGGTGGGCGGCTCCATTTGTATTCCGCATACGCGGCGGGCGGTGGAATATTGGGAAGCGCTGGAGAATGAAGGTTCTAATGTTTAATGGTAAATTTTTAATGTTTAATGCCTTTTATTTACATATTCGCCTATTAAACATTAAAAATTGAGCATTTAAAATTCTTTTATGAGTTATTTAGACGAATTAAATCCTGTTCAAAAACAAGCGGCGATGGCAACCGAAGGTCCGGTGTTGGTCGTGGCGGGTCCAGGCTCAGGAAAGACGCGGGTTTTGACGTATCGCATTGCGCATATCATCGAAAAAGGGGCGGCACCGTGGGAAGTGCTGGCGTTGACGTTTACGAATAAAGCGGCACGCGAGATGAAGGAGCGCATTGCCAAAGTAGTGGGCAATCGCGCGGAGCAAGTATGGGCGGGCACGTTTCACTCCATTTTTTCGCGGATTTTGCGGGTAGAGGCGGCTAAAATCGGGTATAATTCAAATTTTACCATATATGATACCGAAGATACCAACAGTGTAATAAATAGTATCATAAAAGAAATGAATCTGGATAAACAGGTGTATAATACCAACGCCATTCGCGCCCGGATTTCTTCTGCGAAAAGCAATTTAATTACCCCGAAGTTATATCAGGATAATGAACAGTTAATCAATGAAGATCGCATTGCCAAGCGCCCACTCACGGTCAAGATTTACGAGCAGTACGTGGCGCGTTGTAAACGTTCGGGTGCCATGGATTTTGATGATTTATTATATCGCTTGTACGAATTATTACAAAAAGACGAAGAAACATTACAAAAATACCGTAAAAAATTTCGCTATTTACTTGTAGATGAGTTTCAGGATACCAATCATTTACAATATTCGATCATAAAAAAACTGGTGCAATACGAGGGCAGCCCTCGTAATATCTGCGTTGTAGGCGATGACGCACAAAGTATTTACGGTTTTCGCGGGGCGACGATTCAAAATATCCTCGATTTTGAAAATGATTTTAAACCCTACGGCATTCAGGTCTTAAAATTGGAACAAAATTATCGTTCGACCAATCATATCGTACAGGCTGCAAACGAGGTCATTGCGTATAATCGTCGGCAAATTCAAAAGAAAATTTGGTCCAATAAAGGTGAAGGACACCGCATCAAAGTTATTAAAGCCTTGACCGACACCGAGGAAGGCAAGCGCGTGGCGGATACGATTGTGGAACAAAAAAATCGCTTTCATTTACGTAATAATGATATTGCCATATTATATCGAACCAATGCACAATCGCGGATTTTTGAAGAATATTTGCGTCGTTATAATATTCCGTATCGGGTTTTTGGCGGTTTATCCTTCTATCAACGCAAAGAAGTAAAAGATTTATTGGCATATTTGCGCCTGGCAATCAATCGAATAGATGAAGAAGCCCTGCGTCGGGTCATCAATTATCCACGTAGAGGAATTGGAGATACCACGGTGGATAAATTTAGCGCTTATGCCAGCCAACATAATATTCCAATGTGGGAAGCCCTCGGAAAAGTAAATATCGGTGGTCGAACCCAAAAAGCATTACAT
Organism: uncultured Saprospiraceae bacterium; assembly: GCA_964517145.1. Taxonomy (GTDB): domain Bacteria; phylum Bacteroidota; class Bacteroidia; order Chitinophagales; family Saprospiraceae; genus JADJNW01. The sequence goes on along the minus strand of CAZFBN010000085.1, from coordinate 6,511 downwards.
GATTTTGGTGCCATGATTAATGATTTTGGTGCCAAAGCCCAAACGAACAATGCGTATGATATTGCCTTATATGTAGCTAAAAGATCAGGTATTATAGATGAATTAAAAAGTGATACGACGGTAGAAGGTGCTGGCAGATTAGAAAACGTAAATGCGTTATTAGATGGTATTCAGACATTTGTGCAAGATGATTTTGAAGTGGAAGGGCAAGACACGACTGATAATAGCTTGGCGGCTTATTTACAAAACATTGCATTGATTACAGATTTAGATAATGAAAGTGCCGAACCGGATCACGTCACTTTAATGTCCGTCCACTCCGCTAAAGGCTTGGAATTCAAGTCGGTATTCGTAGTTGGCTTAGAAGAAAATCTCTTTCCGTCCTTTATGTCCAATGAAACAATAGAAAGTCTGGACGAGGAGCGCCGCTTATTTTATGTTGCCATTACACGCGCTGAAGAATATTTAACCTTATCTTATGCCACGCAGCGCTACCGCTATGGCACACAGCGCATGAGCGAGCCGAGCCGATTTTTGAATGAATTGCCACCGCAAAGTATTGAAAGTACCGCGTCTATACGCTCTAATAATACCTACGAAGAAGCCCCAATGGCGCGGGTTTTGGGCAATTTTGCCCGCAAAAACGCGAACCCCACCACGCCCGCCATCACCATTGATCCGGCTAATTTTAAACCTAGCCCGACCGAAAAAATTAAAGAAGGCATGACTATATTACATCTAAAATTTGGCGAAGGAAAGGTGCTCAGTATTGACGGAAACAAGGATAACCCCGTTGCAACCATTCATTTTAAAGACATTGAAGCGCCCCAGCAGCGGCGGATTATGCTGAAGTATGCGAAGGTGCAGATCGTGGAGTGACCGTTGTTACATTTTAAATTATCAAAATATAAATAGATAAGTGATTTTTATTTACTTTCGACTTGGCGGATTTGGATTTTTATTTCCTTTTAAAATACCGGCAATTGAGATGTCTTCATCTAAATCTTCCCAATGAATTCCTACTCCACCGCTGATAAACCGCCAATTGCGGCGTTCTGAATCCGTTGCTTGCGCCAACCTCCAGAACCAACTATAAGGAACACCGATTTCTCGTCCATCTTCTAAGCGGACATAAAATAAATCTTCTTCCATACGCATATCTACTGCCAACGGAATTTGTATTTCAACTGAAGAATTCATACCATTTCTTTTTAAAGTTTTCTTGTTCTTCCTCCACTATTTCGTCTGCTTTTCGCTCTTCTTGCTTTGTAAAATCGTACATATATTCCTTTTCAAGTGGGTCGAGCCAATACTTCCCACGTCCTTTCTCCTTTTCAACATGTATATGCGGCGGCTCGTTCCCTTCATTGCTGTAAAAAAAGAAACGAAAACCTAACCTTCGTAAAATAGTAGGCATTTATTTTTTAGCCAAGATAAAGAATAAATATCAAGTTTTCAAGATCAAAGACATCGAAGCGCTCCAGCAGCGGTACATCATGTTGCGACATAGCCATTTGATGTACTACATAAAGATGTAAAGTTTTTTTGAGTCAACAGCCAGTAGTCAATCGTTGGTAGTGCTCATTTTTTATTTCAACTTTTTTATCAAAATCAAAGATATTTTGCTAGCGCAATCGTTTTTTTTATCTTCACTTTCAGAATTGAACATTTTTACAAAACAGAAAAACAGGGCTGTTGAGTGCATAAAGATTTAACAGTCGGCTGATTGTCATAAACGATTGATTACCAAAATGGTACACACGCAACCAAATACACTTATTACTGCTGCGGGCGTTTATGTGGAAGAATTCTACCGAACGCATTTTTCTGAAAAATATATTTTCCACGATTTTGAACATACCAAAGAAGTGGTAGAAGCCACAAAACAAATTGCTGCGGAATATGATTTGTCGGAGCGGGAAATGGAAATTCTGGTGCTGGCTGCTTGGTTTCACGACATTGGCTACATCGAGGGTGCAGAAGGGCACGAGGAGCGCAGTTGCCAGTACGTCAAAGCATTTTTAGAAGAGCATCGCTTCCCTGCGGCAGATACGGAGGTTGTTTTAGAGTGTATCCGAGCCACAAAAATTGGTGCTTTGCCCGATAATATTTTGGAAAAAATATTATGCGATGCTGATTTGAGTCATTTAGGTAGCAAAATGTACTGGGAGCACTGCACGCGCTTGCGGCAGGAGCTATTTTTGACGCAGAATATTGTAATGTCGGAACATGAATGGGTTAATTTTGAGCTGGATTTTATTACACACCAGCAATATTATACCGAAGTGGCGCACGAGATGTTTGACAAGCGCAAGCAAAAACATATTCGGCAACTCATTAAGCATAAAATGCGCCTCAACCCGGAAACGGTCGATTTGATTGAAGAACTTGAAAAAAAGGAACGAAAAGAAGAGAAAAAAATAAAAAAACTACAACGTACCTTGGACAAGAGTGATGTGAAGTTGGCAGAAGTGGACCTTGGGCGCGGCGTAGAGACGATGTACCGAAATATTTACCGCACACATATCAATTTGAGTTCTATTGCCGACAATAAGGCAAATATCATGTTGAGTGTAAATGCAATTATTATATCAATTGTCATTTCATCGCTCATTCCTAAATTAGACCTGTACCCGAATCTCCGCATTCCGACCATGCTTTTGCTGGCGGTTTGTTTGGGAGCACTGGTGTTCGCCATTCTTGCCACCCGCCCAAAGGTGACAAAAAGTAAGCTTACTCGCAAAGACATTGAAGCGCGCAATGCCAATTTGCTGTTTTTTGGAAATTATTATAATATGGATTTGGATGATTTTCACTGGGGTATGATGGAAATGATTAAAGATAGCGATTTTTTATATAGCTCTATGACGCGCGATTTGTATTTCCTCGGAATCGTTTTAGCCCAAAAATATCAATATTTGCGCATCTGCTACGGCATTTTCATGTACGGATTGATCGGGTCGGTAATTGTATTTGCCATTGCGTTTTTGGCATAATCATTTCCTTTTAGAAATCCGATTCACACTGATCGTCCGTTGCATACGCGATTTAAAACGACTCACTTCCTCTTCGCGCAGCTGCTGGTGCTTGGTTTTTCTGCCTTGTACGCGGGCACGCCACTTGCGCCAGTTACGCGGGTGCATTTCGTGCTGCATCAGCTGAATGACCTCCGATTCTTTTATACCAAATTGATTTTCAATAGCTTCAAACGGCGTGCGATCTTCCCAAGCCATTTCAACAATGCGATCAATATCTGCCGCAGATAGATTATATTTTTCAATAATTTTCATACTTTTCGGGTAACAGGAATCGTAATAAAATGTTTAACACTCAAATCTATTAAAATGATACCGAAACAGATAGAAGATGCTCTAAATCAGCAGATTGCACTCGAAGGTTATGCGTCTTATTTATATCTTTCAATGGCTTCCTGGTGCGATTACGAAGGGTTAGAAGGTTGCGCCCGCTTCATGCACCGCCAATCACAAGAGGAGCGGGAACATATGTTGCGCATTTTCAAATATATGAGCGAGGTGGACAAGCAGGCACTGGCACCCGCCATTCCACAGCCGCCGCATCATTTTGAATCCATTCGCAATATTTTTGAACAGGTGTATGCGCACGAGCAAAAGGTAACGGCTTCTATCAATGAATTGGTAACCATGAGTTTTGAGGCGAAAGACCACGCCACGTCTCAGTTTTTGCAGTGGTATGTCAATGAGCAACGTGAAGAAGAAGCTTTGATGCGCGGCATTTTAGACAAGATCAAACTCATCGGCGATGGTCCGCAGAGTTTATATTACATTGATAAAGAGGTAGAAAAAATCAATAATCGCCAAACCAAAGCGGAAAATTTGGAAGGCGAATCGGAATCGATTTGAAATAGCGGAAAATTAAAAGCCCCGACCAAACGTAGTCGGGGCACCTTCAGTTTTGTGTTTAAATATTGGGTTATTAGAAGAATAATTCAATGATGGTAAATAAAGGCAAATAAATTGCAATATGAACATAAAAAATAAATAGCAAAGTGTAATGTTTGCAAATGCAAATAACAGCACAAGAATGAATTATGCAAAAATGTAGATGTTATTGATTTTCAATTCAATAAACTCGTTTGACTACTTAGTGGGATAGAAGCGATGTGTGACAGTGTAAATGATTCTGCAATTTATAAAAAAATACCTTCAATGTCAAATGAAATTGTAGTTTTAACATCTATGTGGCCCTCAAAAAATAGCAAGAACCCTTATTTTATAGTGAAATAAGCACATACATTTTTATTTTCCGTACATAAAAACAGCCGACTGATTTTTTCTAACCATCAGTCGGCTGTAACAATTTTTCACGTAGCTGTAAGCACTACTTTATTTATACTTTATAAAGTTCCACGCAATTCCTGCTCCCGCTCAATGGCTTCAAACAAGGCTTTAAAATTGCCTTTGCCAAAGGAACGCGCGCCTTCGCGTTGAATAATTTCATAAAAAACCGTCGGACGATCCACCACGGGCTTGGTAAAAATTTGTAATAAATACCCTTCCTCATCCCGATCTACCAGTATATTCAAGCGTTTCAAATCCTCAATGTTCTCTTTAATTTCGCCGACGCGCTCGATCAAATCATCATAATACGTTTCAGGAACATATAAAAATTCTACGCCATTTTTACGCAACTGATCCACCGTATGTAAAATATCATCCGTCGCCACAGCAATGTGCTGCACGCCCGCCCCGCGATAGAAGTCCAAGTACTCCTCGATTTGCGATTTTTTCTTGCCTTCGGCAGGTTCATTGATCGGGAATTTGATATACCCGTTGCCATTACTCACCACTTTGCTCATCAGCGCCGTATATTCGGTCGAAATATCTTTATCATCAAATGTAACCAGGAGTTTAAAACCCATTACATCCTGATAAAATTGCACCCAATGATTCATCAAGCCCAGTTCTACATTGCCCACGCAATGATCCACATATTTTAATCCAATCGGCGTCACCTGCAATTCCGAGGTTTTTGCTACAAATCCTGGCAGGAACACGCCATTATAATTTTTCCGCTCTACAAACGTATGAATGGTTTCGCCATACGTGCGAATCGCCGCCATTCTAATTTCGCCGTGCTCATCCTTCATTACTTTTGGTGCAAAGGCACTCTCCGCACCTCGCTCGATGGCAGTTTCGTAGGCATTTACCGCGTCATCCACCCACAGCGCCAGCACTTTTACGCCATCGCCGTGCTCGTGTACGTGTTGTGCAATCTCGTGTTCCGGCGAAAGCGCTGCCGTCAGCACAAAGCGAATTTTACCTTGTTGTAGCACATACGACACCTTGTCGCGCACGCCCGTCTCGGGTCCGCGATACGCAACTAATTGAAAACCAAAGGCTGTCTGATAATAATGTGCCGCCTGCTTGGCATTACCCACGTAAAATTCGATGTGATCTGTCCCGTTAATCGGGAAAGTGTCTTGTTGTAATTCGGTTCTATTTTTGGTTAGCGTTTGCATATGGTACACTGATTTTTATGATAATTATGTTTTCTTATAATTTTTATATGCAGCTGTTAACACTCGGCGTTTGTGCTGCGGTTTTTTACCAAAGTTTAATAAAATGCCGACTTCTATGTCACTGGCGCGTAAATAATTAACCAACTGTGCTTCATGTTCTTCACGTAATGTTTCTGCGGCTTTTAATTCTATAATGATTTTATCTTCCACAATTATATCTGCATAATAATGCCCTACTTGCTCGCCGTCATAATACACCTTTACTAATTGTTGTCTTTGACATGATAGTCCAAGTTTTTTTAATTCAATTATCATGGCTTTTTCATAAACCTTTTCTAAAAAGCCAGAGCCAAGGGTATTATAAACATTATAAAATGCCTGATTAATAATGTGAGTCGTTTCAGAATAAAGATAATTACTATTCATTGTGCAAACGTTTATATATTTTGACGTTTGCCTAATTTAAAAGTAACTATCTCCCATCCAAAAAAATCATAACTCATCCTAACCATCCTCAAAATCAGTGTACCATCTTCCTTTCAGGAAGCCAACTCCGATAATAATCCCCATCCTCAATCCCCACCGCATATTCTGTCAATTGCAAGGGTGCAAACGTATCCACCATCACAGCCAATTCGCGGGTTTCTTTCGCGCCAATGCTGCGTTCTACCGTGCCGAGGTGCGGACCGTGCGGGATGCCGCCAGGATGTAATGTAATTTGACCGCGCTCCACGTTTTTTCGACTCATAAAATCACCATCTACATAATATAATACTTCATCGCTATCTATATTGCTGTGATTGTAAGGTGCTGGTATCGCCTGCGGATGATAATCAAACAAACGGGGCACAAAAGAACAGATCACAAAATTCCGACCCGAAAAAGTCTGATGCACAGGCGGCGGCTGGTGAATTCGACCGGTAATCGGTTCAAAATTATGAATCGAAAAGGCATAAGGATATAAATAACCGTCCCATCCTATTACATCAAACGGGTGATTTAAGTAATAAT
>CAZFBN010000084.1:0-24169 GCA_964517145.1 uncultured Saprospiraceae bacterium | reverse complement strand
ATTAAAAAAATGAATGAAAAACATTAACTTTGCATCAAAGATTATCAAACCTTAGTTTCACACGCTTTCAGAAGATAACCCAGCTTACATCGCAAGCTACACAAACCTTACCTTGTCCTGTTTTCAATACACTATTTCTTGATCGGCACTAGCCATAAGGAAAGGTAAAATACTCATGAAATCTACTTTCTCCAAAACCATTGAATTATTGGTAGCAACCTTTGTCTTGTTGAGTACCATGTTGTGCGTTTACCCTCAAGAAGGGCTCTTCTTCAAATGGTGGGAAGATCATTCCCAGGTATTGATGTTGGGACTTTTTGGAGCAGGGCTGCTCTTTTTTATGCTCAATTTCCGCCGCCTGATGATCGTAACCTTTGGCGCATGCGCTGTTCTGTGCTTGGTATTGGAGGAGCGCTCGCAGATTTTGTTGCAACATGCAGCAATCACGCAGGAGCCTAGCATTACGATTGGGCAATTTGAGCTATCCAATGTGCAGCGTTACGACGATGAACATCTCAAACTGATTTTGCAAACGAATGCCGACATCATTTCTTTGCAGGAGGTAGAATGGTCTTCTTTGGAAAAAGTGCACAACTTTTTTACCTGCTGCGGCTATCCTTACTACGAATGTATGCAAAACGAAGCGCGGGAAACGGCGCTGGTGTTATACTCTAAATTTCCTTTTACTTTTATGTCTGAGGTGAATGACTCCAACGCTCTTGGCATTTTGGGTAGAATAGAGTGGGTGAATGGAGACCATACGCAGGATTTGTTTTTGTTCAGCGCTTTTGTGAATGCCGCTAAAAATGAGCATGACCAGGTACAACTGCGCAAACGACTGGGCAACTACGCGCATCGCCTTAGTGCATTGGGCAAACCGCTGCTGGCATTTGGAGACTACCGCCTGGTGACTTGGTCGAGAGATTTAAACCGTTTTCGCACAGTTGCGGGCTTGCAAGAGAGTCGCAGGGGCATGTTGCCGGCTTACCCTTACGCCCGTTTTTCGCCATTTGATTTTCCGTTTGACCACATATTTTATTCAAATCATTTTAAATGCGTTAGCTTTGAGACGATAAGCAGCGCCTCCACCGACCATCTGGGAATTGTGGGGACGTATCAATTTGAAAATCAAGATAGTATCGTCAATGTTCAAACTACGGCTCAAGAGCTTTAAATACGCATGGAATGGTTTGCTTGACCTTGTAAAAACACAACCCAACGCTCAGATTCACCTGCTGATTACCGTCCTTGTCCTGGCAGCAGGCTATTATTTCCAACTTTCAGCATCAGAATGGTGCATTATTTTACTAACCATTGCACTAGTGCTTGCTGCTGAGGCGTTTAATACCGCGTTGGAATACTTGACCAACCTGGTGTCGCCCGATTACCATCCCTTAGCCGGAAAAACGAAGGATGTAGCTGCCGGAGGCGTTTTAATTGCAGCATTCATCGCCATTTTGGTAGGACTGATTATTTTCTTACCCAAGGTGATGCAATTGTTTGCATTGGGTTTTTGAATTCAATTTATAAAAAAACGGACATCCCATGAAACGGCTCTCGTGCAATCATTTTATCAGTAGAAAAAACTTGCACACATGAATCGCTTAGTGTTTTTTGTAGCAACTATTTTGATTGCCAACACGAGCTTATTGGCACAAGAGCAATTGGGGATGCGAACCAGCAATTATGCCGGTATCAATGGCATCACCCTCAATCCTGCCAATAGCCTGACGTATCCTCTAAATTGGGATGTGAATTTGATAGAGTTTGGGGAGTTTTTTCATAACAATTATTTTTTTGTTGAAAATTTTCGCCTGCTCGACGTCTTGCATCTTCCTTCCAAGGGTGCGCTGCGCCCAGATTTGATTGACCATGATTTGCCAACTCCAACGGATCGTTTTGTTGTAGATTTTTATCGAAGCCCCGAAAATGATGACAATTTCTCTTTCGGCGGGGACAATTTGACGCAATTGATGGGACCCTCGCTGCTACTGCGCATCGGCGATGCGACGGTATTGGGCATTTACACGCGGGCGCGTGGTGCCGTCAATGTCCGGAAATTGCCGGGTGCCGTTGGCTACTATGAGTTTTCCGATAAAGTATTGGATTCTTTGTTCACCTCAAAACCGTTTAAACTTGGTGGCATGGCTTGGACCGAAATAGGGCTGAACTATGCGCACACGGGCATCACCGAATATGGCGACATTAGTTTTGGTGGTACAATCAAATTTTTACAAGGCTACGAAGCGGGCTATGGAAGCCTGGAGCAAAGCATAACTTTTCGTCAATTGCCTGGCAATCAGGTGATTGGCGAAGCGGGTCGCACGCGCCACGCGTTCACAGTGCCGAATGTGATGGGGGAGGAGCTACAATTAGAACAAAAAGGAGCCGGTATTGCCGTTGACTTGGGGCTGGCGTTCACCATTCTGGAAGAGGAGGATCGTTACAAATGGAAAGTTGGTTTTTCCCTGCTGGATGTGGGAGCCATCCGATTTACCAAAATGGCGGAAAACCACGAAATTGTTGTCACAGATTCTACAACGCTGAATTTCAAAGAGTTTGAACAATTCGAGGACATCAACCAATTGGATTCCATCGCTCGCGTATTGAGTCGCCAGACCATGAAAGACCCGAACGCCTCGCTCCAGGGACGCGCCTTCAGCATGTGGCTGCCCACAGCTTTCAGTGCACAAGTGGATTATGCGGTTTTACCTATGCTTTACCTCAATGCTACGCTGGTGCAAGGCATTCCGATTTTAAAAAATACCATTCGTCGGAATAGTGTCTTTGCGCTGACGCCGCGCTTTGAGCATCGTTGGGGAGAGGTGGCTTTGCCTATTTCGATGTTGGATTGGAAGCATTTGAGAAGCGGCTTGGCAGTGCGCTTGGGATTTTTATGGTTTGGTACGGAGGATTTGGGAAGTGTTATTCGGCGCGCTGATTTTGATAGTACCGATTTTTATTTTGCGTTCAAAATCAATCCGTTCCAATTGAATTTCGGAAATCAGGATAAACGAAAATCCGCTGGAGGGGGGCGCTATCCAGTGCGAGCCCGCAGCAACAAGGACATCAAATGCCCAAAATTTTAAACAAGGATCGGTTATCTGTTACCCGGAGTTTTTACTTTTGCACCAGTGTCAACAAATAACCGATTCCCTTTTTTATGAAATTTGAATGCTTGCCTTTTGAACAACTCTCTGTTTTTCAATTGTATGAATTGATGGCATTGCGACAAGCGGTGTTTGTCGTGGAGCAGAATTGTGCCTATCAAGATTGCGATGGAAAAGATGTAAAAGGCTGGCATTTAATGGTTTACGACGAGTCGAATCAACTGATTGCCTACGCCCGGCTGCTTCCAAAGGGTACATCTTATCCCGATTATCCATCCATTGGCAGAATTGTAAGCGCAGCGAGTGCGCGTGGCACCGGTGCAGGGCGCTGGCTGGTACAACAAGCCATCGAGCAAATGCGGGCGCTGTATGGCAATCATCCTATTAAAATCGGAGCGCAACTGTATCTGTTAAAATTTTATCAATCATTTGGTTTTCAAGAAGTTGGGTCGGAATATTTAGAAGATGGTATTCCCCACATTGAAATGATTTTGTCTGCTTCCCCAGAATGATAAGGTAAAATTTTAGTCCGATTTTAGAACCTATCTCTAACTCAATGCTGCGCTTGTTTGTTATAATAGTTGGGCGATTGCAATTATAAAAGTTGCCGAATAAATTTTTGTACCTCTCAATTAAAATTAAATGATGAGCAAGTTGGAATTAAAAGAACGCATCATTCGGCAGGCATACGAAGCCTACGATGAAACCATAGCAATGCACCGCGCCACCGAAGCTGATATGGCTGAGGATGCTTTTGACGCAGGGAATGACGCTGGTGAAATGGCGGATGACTCTAATAAGTTGGAAACTTTAGACGACGTGGAGCAAATGGCAGAAATCGTGGATGAACGCCAGGATGAACTACTGGATTTGGAAAAAATGATTCCGGTTATTCACGACGAAGTGACCATCGGCGCAGTGGTAATGACCGATCAGCGCAATTTTTTCATCGGTGAAAGCATTCCTGAATTTCAAGTAGAAGGCATTTCATATACCGGCATTTCTCCTGAAGCGCCCATTTTCAAAGCCTTGCAAGGCAAAAAAGCAGGCGATCAGGTGGAATTTCGGGGGGTGCAATACACGATTCAGGAAGTTTTTTAAAACAATCAAACACCCCTTACCCCAAATAGCCCTCATCCCTTACCCCGATAGCTCATCGCGCACATACAGGAGAATGTATGAGCACCAAGCCATATCCAGCGCCAATCCAAAAACGTTGATAAAACTGAAGCTTTTGTGTTTGGTAAGATTGCGAATGGCAATTCGGATGTAATTGCGTAGCATGATTTTGTATATTTTGGTGATTTCTAAGAGCCGTTCCCGGTAACCGTAGAACCTGTTGCAATATAACGAATACTTCGGTATTTATTTTTCGTTACAAGCCGTACTAAATTTTAACAGATGGGCTTTCCCAAATTAAATTTTTGACATCCCGGATTACGTTTGTGCGTTCCCGGATGGCGTCGGGGACTTCCTCAATGGTGCGGGAGACTTCTCCAATGGCGTCGGGGACTCCCCAATGGCGCCGGGGACTTCCCCAACGGCGTCGGGGACTTTCCCAATGGCGTCGGGGACTTCCCCAATGGCGTCGGGGACTTCCCCAATGGCGTCGGGGACTTCCCCAATGGCGCCGAGGACTTTCCCAATGGCGCCGGGAACTTCTCCAATAGCGTCGAGGACTTCCTCAATAGCGTCGGGGACTTCCCTAATAGCGTCGGGGACTTCCCTAATTAAACTTGAGCGTAGATTAATTTTATTGGAAAAGCTGCTGTTTTAAGAAGGAATTTTCAAAAAGAGAAAGAGGTGCCCTTTCTTACAGGGCAGTACCTCTATGTATGGTTAGTCAATGCGCAAACTCTTCACCGGATTCGCCACTGCCGCGCGAATGGCTTGCGCACTCACGGTCAGGAAGGCAATGCCAAGCGCCACCATACCTGCCAGCAGAAATACCCACCACTGAATGTGGATGCGATATGCAAAATCTTGCAACCACTGATTCATAAAATACCAGGCAAGCGGAAATGCCACGACGGCAGCCAGCATCACCAGTCCTAAAAAATCTTTGGACAGCAGCGTCACAATATTCGATACCGAAGCGCCCAACACCTTCCGAATGCCGATTTCCTTGGTGCGCCGCTCGGCGGTGTAAGTGACCAATCCGAATAGCCCCAGGCAGGAAATAAAAATAGCGATGCCAGCAAAAATATTAAAAAGCTTGCCGGTGCGTTGGTCGTTTTCGTACAGCTTTGCAAAAAGCTCATCCTCGAAGGTGTATTCAAACGGTTGTTGCGGCACCAATTCTTTCCAGAGTTTTTCAGTGGTAGCCAATGCTTGCGCAGTTTGTTCGGGTGTGGTTTTTACAAAAATTTTGCCGCGCCAGTCAGGTTGGTTGCAAATCACAGCCGGCATAATCGGCTCGTGCATGCTGCGGTAGTGAAAATCTTTAACAATGCCAATAACTTCGCCAGGTCTGCCTTGAAAAGTGAGTTGCTGCCCGATGTATGGTTTTTTTAATTGCAATGCTCGAGTTGCAGACTCATTCAAAACCAGGTTGTTTTTATCTGCCTCGTTGGCTGCTTCAAACCAGCGCCCCGCCACCAGTTGCAGTCCGCACAGTTTCTGAAAATGCAAATCCGCCGACATCTGCATCACGGTTGGATTGTAATCTGCTGCTTTGCCTGCCCAATCCAGATTGCCGCTGCTGGAGTTTTCATTGTTCACCAGCGATTCGCTCGCGGTCGCCACCGCTGTTACACTCGCCTGTGTGCTGAGTTTTTCCTGAAAGGTCAGCAAGGTATTCATGCGTTCGGCTCGATCCTCACCATTAAAAATATTATATGGGAATGTAATGGAAAAAATATTTTCTTTATCAAAACCCAGGTCTTTTTGTTTAATAAACTGCATTTGATTGTAAATAACAATCGTGCTGATAATCAAAATGATGGAAATGGTAAACTGTAACACAACCAGGCTTTTTCGGAAGGTAGCATTGTTGCCACCCACCCAACTCAGCCCGCGCAATAGCTTGATGGGCTGAAAAGAACTGAGCAAAATGGATGGATAAATGCCGGTAAGTAAAACCGTGCCTATGCCGATCAGGGCAAACACGAGCCAGATGGAACCATTGCTGACGTTGAGTTCGAGCGGTGTCTGCATCAAATTATTAAAAAACTGCAAACCTATTTTAACCAAACCCAATGCCAAAATCATTGCCAGGGCACTCAACAAGATGGATTCTGTCATAAACTGGCGGAACAGCGACGACTGGTGCGCGCCAATAATTTTTTTGATGCTGACTTCCTTCGCGCGGCTGCTGGCTTTCGCGGTCGTAAGACTGACATAATTAATGCAAGCGATTAATAAAATTAATATTCCTATGATTGCAAAAATGCGCACGGTATTCGGATTGCCCGGTACAAACGTGTCACTCATCAAGCTGCGGTCAAAGTGCATAGCTGGCAAGGCTTGCAGCGTGTTGGTGGAGGTAGAATCGCCGGGTCGGTTTTCTCGCAACACAGCGGTTATCTTTTGTGCTACTTTATTTGCATCAGCATTTTTATGTAATGATACAAAAGCATTGTAACCAAAATTGCCCCAACGACTGTCATTTTTATAATTATCAGGATTTGCTAAATAGGCTTCGATAGGTATGAGATAATCAAATTGAAGACTGGAATTGGCAGGGTTGTTTTTAATAATCGCTTTCACTACAAAATCAAGCGTATCAATGCGAATCACTTTGCCAATGGGGTCTCGCTTGCCAAATAACTGCTGTGCTTTTGCTTCGGTGAGAACAATGTTTTTGGGATCATTGAGCGCATCGCGCGCGCTACCCTCTACGAATTGATAATCAAAGAGTTCAAACCAATTGTTATCTACATACGCATACTTTTTTTCTTTAAAAAGTTGCGCTTCTATTTTAAAAACCGAATATTCGCTGCCCTTTTTAAAACGTGCAAATTGCTGAATTTCAGGCACTTTTTTGGCGGACTCTATCACCAAACCCATCGGCGTAGTGCTCCAGTTCCAGATTTCATCGGCGCTAACCTTGATGTGACTCAAGATGCGATAAGTCTGCGCTGCTTTTTGATGATACCGATCAAAACTCCACTCATTTTGCACCCACAGCAGCACCAGTAGCGCTGCCGCCATGCCCACCGATAAGCCACCTATGTTGAGTAAAGTGTGCAAGCGATCGCGCCAAAGACGCCGCATAATGATAATAAAAGATTTCATACTAAATGTATTGGGTGCTTCCTACGTTTACAAAACTTTTAAAGCTGCGTAAACGTAGGTCAAATGTTGTTTTTAAAAGTGTCGGATGATTACTTGCCTTCTCTTAAAACAATACCATGCCAGAAACATAAATGATTGACAATCAACAATTAAGAATAAGAGAATTATAAGGCGGTGTTCGATTTTGATACAGAAGTTGTACGAAAGCGAAACAATCGGAGCGTAGCGCTTGCTGCAATAACACCATAAAACCGACAAACCCCAATACCTCATCACCATGTTAAGAAACTATTCACTGCAAGCATTGGCGACTGTGACTTATATAAATGCAACAGCGGCGGCAATTCCTGGAATTACTACCGCTGTTGCATTATTTTAATTTTTATATTTTAAAGCCTATTGTTTACTACTGACACCTTCATTTAAAAGTTCATATCCTTGCAGAATGCCTTTCTCCATTGCGGGTACGCCACGCTGCATCCACTGCGGCATAGGGGCATCTTTTAAATAATGATCAAAAAATTGTTGCATTCTTTTCTGGAAATCTTTGCGATTTTGAGGCTTGAGGGGCCAGTGTGGCTCATCGTTGTAATTCAGTAGCCAGGCTGGTTTGCCCAAACGACGCATTGCAGTGTAAAATTCAATGCCTTGATACCAGGGAACAGCGCCGTCTTTGTCATTACTCAAAATGAGTACCGGCGTGTTGATTTTGTCGGCAGTGAAGATGGGCGAATTTTCTAGATAACGCAGCGGATATTCCCAGATAGGACCGCCGATGCGGCTCTGTGTGTGCTCGTACTGGAAGGCACGGCTCAGTCCACTTTCCCAACGAATGCCGCCATACGCAGAAAACATATTGACAACGGGCGCACCTGATTCTACACATCGGAACATATTGGTACGCGTAATGATATACGCAATCTGATAACCGCCCCAGCTGTGTCCTTGCAGTGCAACGCGGTCTTTGTCTATGAATCCTTTGTCAATCAGCGCCGTAGTGCCTGAAACCACCGCATTAAAAGCGCTTTCGCCAGGATAACCGACACGATACGGAATATCAGGATTGAATACGATGTAGCCACGGCTGGTGTAAAATGTGTAATTAATTTGTGAACGATGCGGAAACGGCGCACGATGTTGATACAAACCATCTGAACTGCGTTCGTAGAAATTCACAATCATCGGATACTTTTTCTTCGGGTCAAAATTGTCGGGCTTTGCCAATAAACCTTGTAGTTTTTGACCATCTAGCGAAGTCCATTCGACCAGTTCGATTGATCCCCACTGATAATCCTTCTGTTGTGGATTGGCATTGCTAATCTGTTTGAAAGTTTTCAGGTCACTGCTGTATAAAAGGTTTGGAAAAGTTTGAAAATTTGCGCGCGTGAAAACCCATTTGGTTCCGTCTTTTGATGATAAGGGGCGATTGGAAAAAATATACTCTCCGAACTGCAATTGAGACAAGCTGTTGTACGATAAATCGAACCACGCGTAGCCATCTTTCTTTGTTTTTTCATCAAAAGTGGAAACCAATATTTTTTCGGCGAGGTAGATGAAACGTTGTTCTGGATCAACGCGGATATAACGGAAGCGACGATTGTCTTTTCGACCATTGGTCAAGCGCTCTGGCGCGTTTACTCCCGATGGATCAACCCGCCAAATATCGTAACGGTCATAAACGAGCATCGCATTATCAAATTGCAACCAACCAGCCATGCCATAAGAGCTAGGATAATCCGGTGAATCGAATAATTCGTCATAAAATTTGACGGTACTATTGGTGGTGAGGCGTTGTGTAGCACCCTTTTCAATATTGAAAGCAAACCAGGAAGAATCTGGACCGCTGTACCAATATAAATATTTCGCTTCGGGCGAGAATTGCACGTTTGCATCGAGTCCTTTGGCGACTAATTTGGGTGCACCCGTTTGTACGTCAATGAGATAGACATCGCGCTTGCTCCAACTTTCCCAGGTGCGTTCTACGCCGTAGGCTTCATCGTTGTAACCGAGGACATAATTGCTATTTCCTTCATTACCAAGGCTGATGTTAGGAATCGCAGGGCTGCCCAGCGGCACTATTTTTCCGGTATTGGTATGATACACACAATCATAAGAGCGTTTTTTTTCGCGATCAAGCAATACTTTTTGCTGGGTGTGCATCACAGGGTCGGTATAGCTCCAAACTTCCACGTTGACAATCTCGTCGTCGAGCAAAGTGGTGTCTTGCAAAATCGGTTTGGGCGCTACGCCAAAGAATAACTTGCTGGCATCTTTTGCAAAACGAAGGGTAGCGTCGGCACTCACGCGCCAGTCTTTATTTAAAAAAGGCGCTTTATTGTCTGCAATGAGTTGAGCAGCGGTATTTCCTTCTTTCCAAAAATACAATTCAATTGATTTTATCTGTGCCTTCGTTGTATCAAAATCTGCAACAAATGCGGCTTGTGTTCCTTTTTCATCCAGGGTTAAATTTTTATACTCCCCTTTTTTATTTAAAATGGATTGCAATGAATTTTTAGTTGCATCAAAAACATACACGCCTGCATTCAACGTAGAATCGCTGCCGGTGCTGGCAATCAGGAAGGTAGCGCCTTCTTTGGCGTGTGTGTAAGCTTTTACAAATGGTACAATGGTTTCTTGGGCTGTTGTAAGATTGCGCAAGACAAGTTTACTGCCGTTATCCTTGCTTTCTTTTTTCGCCTTCGATTTTGGTGCGTCGTTTTTTGCCGTCGTATCTTTCTTTTCCACTTCTACTTCTTTGTGATAAGCCAACCAGCCGCTCCATTTGTCAGGCAATTGGAAAGATTGTACGTCTGCAATTTTTACAACTTTAGCTGTTGCTAATTCAACAATCGCCAGCGAATCCTTTGGCAAATCTTCTTTTTTCACTTTGCGCCGACGCTGCGCGGTAACGGTATCTGCAAAAGGCTTTATTTTAAAAATCACAAATTTATTATCAGTGCTGATTTTAGCAGCTTCGCCCCGCGGAAAGATTTGCTCTTTGCTGGTGGTGCCATCGTAAATATGGAGCTTGCCATCGCCGTCTTCGGGTTTGATTTGATAAACCACCCAGCGTCCATCGTTGGAAATCAATTCATTTTCAATGGTATTCCATATGGCAAAATCAGGATGATCGAGTGTTTTTTTAGTCGCTTGCTGTGCAAAGCCGAGCGAAAAAGCAGCCATGCTAATGGCAACGGTGAGTAAGATTTTAAGCATGTCGGTACTGTTTATGAGCTTTAGGTTTTAGACAAACCTAGTCAAATTTTTTTTTAAATTGGAAAGAGATTGCATCGAATTCCTCGAATTTTTAATCGCTTGGATTTCAATTTTATCTCCTGCAAGTGCATTTACGTACAGTCTCTTTTCCACATTGGTTGCTCGGTGGCAGGTAAGCTTTTTTTAAGCGGTATGGAACTATTTTACAACGAAAGCCGTAATTATCAAAGTTTATCCAAACGTCACCAGATAAAATCAACGCACCCGATGACAAAAGTTTTAGAAGTGCTCCGCGAAGCCATCAACGGCGAAGAAAAAGAATATACCAGTGGCAGTATCAACCGAGCGATTGTATTGTTGTCCATTCCCATGATTTTAGAAATGGTGATGGAGTCCTTATTTGCAGTGGTGGATGTCTATTTTGTTTCCAAAATAAGCGTGGATGCCGTAGCGACCGTGGGTTTGACCGAATCGGTACTTACTTTAATTTATTCTATTGCCATAGGCATGAGCACGGCGGCAACTGCCATGGTGGCGCGGCGTGTGGGCGAACAAAAGCCAGAAGATGCTGCCATTGCAGCGATGCAGTCTATTTTTTTAGCGATTGGTTTGTCGCTGTTGATTGGAATTCCCGGATTCATTTTTGCTGATGATATTTTGCGCTTCATGGGTGGCAGCGAAGCACTGATTGCTGCGGGCGTTGGTTACACTCGTATTGCCCTGGGTAGCAATATAGTCATCATGTTGTTGTTTTTGTTAAATGGCGTTTTCCGTGGTGCGGGTGATGCGGCGATAGCCATGCGGGTGCTTTGGATTGCAAATGGTATTAACATTATTCTTGATCCAATTCTTATTTTTGGGTTGGGGCCTTTCCCTGAAATGGGCGTAGAAGGCGCTGCACTGGCTACAACAATTGGGCGAAGTGTGGGTGTGCTGATGCAAATTTATTATTTACTAAAAGGAAGGGGTGTAATAAAGTTAGAAAAAAGACATTTAGTCGTTGTGTGGAATGTAATCCTAAGGTTGTTGAGTGTAGGCTGGACGGGCACTTTGCAATTTTTAATCATGTCGGCAAGTTGGATTTTCCTCATTCGTATTATTGCAGCCTTTGGCAGCGATGCTGTGGCGGGTTATACCATTGCGATTCGAGTCATTATGTTTACAACGTTGCCTTCTTGGGGTTTGGCAAATGCGGCGGCAACTTTGGTTGGTCAAAATTTAGGTGCGGGTGAACCCAAACGTGCTGAGACAAGTGTATGGCGATCTTCTTTTTATAACATGCTGTTTTTGTTGACGTTATCCATTGGATTGATGATTGGTGCGCCTACGATCATTTCCTTTTTTACAACAACAGATGCTGTGGTAGAAGCTGGCGTGGTGGGGTTGCGCATTCTTTGTTCTGGCTACGTGCTTTGGGCGTATGGCTCGGTCATCATGCAAGCGATCAATGGCGCAGGCGACACGCGCACACCTACCATCATTAATCTCATTTGCTTTTGGGCGCTGGAAATTCCCTTGGGCTATTTGCTGGCGGTCAGTTTGCAGTGGGGGCTGGTCGGCGTGTGCGCCGCGGTTGTCATTAGTGAATCGGTGTGGGCAGTGATTGCTATTTTGGTTTTTCGCAAAGGCAATTGGAAAAAAGTGCAGATTTAATGCCATGTTAAAATGAGAAGGTGCAAATATAAAATTTTAAACAATTGTAAATCAAATTGTTATTTAGCTTTTACATCCAACGTACCATCGGCATCTATTCAGGAAATGAATATAAATCAACTTGAAGGGTTGACAGATTTCAATATCAACCCTTCCACTTTTCAACCCATCAACCCATCAACCTTTCAACCCTTCAATCACTACCCCTTCTTCTTTAAAATTAAACAATTTTTCAATCGCTTTTTTACGAAAATTAAAAATCTGATCCACTTTGTTATTTACAAAAATAGCGTCAGCAATGGTTCCAATCAAACCATAAGGCACTTTATAATGTAATAAATCCCTCATAAGCACGCCGCCGTCGCGCTCCTCGAAATGATGCTCGTGGTGCCACAAAGCATACGGTCCAAATCGTTGCTCGTCAATGAAATATTGGTGGTCTTTGATGTAGGTAATTTCCGTCACCCAATCCATCTTGATACCAAGCAAAGGGCTGATTTTGTACATGATAATCATGCCCTCATACATTTTAGTATTTTTAATGTCTGATAAAATATGGAACGACATATCGTCGGGCGTCACCGCGTTGAGGTTCTCCGGGCGAGAGAAAAATTGCCACACTTCGTCGAGCGAACGGGGAATAAATTGCGTCCAAATTTTTTGCTTTACCTGCATTGCCTGTCATATTGGTTGAATGCCTAACATTGCAAGCAAAATAAGGTTTAAAACGAATGTTAAAATAGGTCAAGACTTTGTAATAACTGCGCCGCCTCAATATGCGAACACCTGAAATGCCCCAAGGGACAAGCTTTGTAGCCATGCAAACCACAGGGTCGGCAATCTAAATTTTCTTTGGTTTCCACTAACCACGCATTTTCCGATAAAGGCGTGAAGCCAAATCGCGGCACTGTTGAACAAAAGGCAGCCGTGACAGGCGCATTCATAGCAGAAGCCATGTGCAAAGGCGCTGAGTCATTCACATAATTCATTTTGGCATGGGACATCAATGCCGCAGATTGTAAAAAATTTAATTGCCCGGCAGTGTTTATTACATTTGTATGTAAAGATTGTTGTACAATGGTATCACAAGCAACTTTATCACCTGGTCCTCCAAGTAAATAAATTGTCCAATCGCTGGGTAATTGTTCGATCAGTGCCAGCCAGCGCTCAGGCGGCAATTGCTTAGTGTACCAAACGGAAGTTGGAGCAATGCAGATATAGGGTTGATTCGTGGGAACACTTTGAAAATCCTGCTCGGAAGGGTACAATCGAGGGTGCTCGCGCTGCGCGTCCGTCCAATGCGCGATTAAAGCAATATTTCGATCAATTTCGTGAATAAAATGCTCGTCGGTGCCAAACTCGTGCACTACTTTTCGGGTAAAGCCAAACGCCCAGGGATTTTTATCAAAACCAATACGTTCTTTCGCGCCTGACAAAGTCGTCAACATGCCAGTTGAAAAAAAGCGTTGCAAATTTACGACTGCATCGTATCGCTCTTGCCGGATTTGATATAAAATTTTAAATAAATTGCGCGTTTTTTGCTTTTTTTTATCCCAAATTATTATATTTTGTAAATGTGGATTATTTTTTAACAAGCCTTCATTTCCTTTTCGCAATAAAAAATCAATGGCTGCATCTGGAAATCGCCGGTACAATTTTTCAATCAAGGCCGTCGCCAGAATGACATCGCCGATGAAAGCGGTTTGAATCAGAAGAATTTTTTGCATGAATTTTTCTCTTGTACAAAGTACAAAGAAAAACAAAACTCCAACCAACTACACGCTGATTGGAGTATTTTATATTTTGACTGCCCCTCCCAAGGAGGGGAGCAAGTCGTGAAAGTCCCCTTTCGGGGGATTTAGGGGGCTAAGTCTTTTACACCGCAAAACTCTCCCCGCAGCCACACGTCCGCGCAGCATTTGGATTGTTAAAATAAAATCCTTTGCCATTCAAACCGCCAGAAAACTCCAGCGTCGTATTGCAGAGATAAAGGAAACTCTTCAAATCGGTGACCACGCGTACACCATTGTCATCAAACACCTGGTCATTAGGTTTCGTTTCATTATCAAAATCCATTTGATACGACAAACCCGAACAGCCACCACTCGTCACACTCACACGCACGAAATAGTCGTCGCTTAGATGCTCACTTTGTTTGATTTCCTGGATTTTTTCTTTTGCACTTTCTGCTACGAATAACATAATTCAAATTTGAGATTTGGGACATGAAACGTGAAAAGACACACGAATAGCCGTTTTTTTACATTTCACGTTTCATATTCCACATTTTAATTAAGCTTTTGCTTCAGCTACCTCCATATTGGCTTCGATGCCGTTCTTTTGCTGATAATCCTTAATGGCGCTCTTGATGGCGTCTTCTGCCAGTACCGAGCAGTGAATTTTCACGGGTGGCAGTGCTAATTCTTCCACGATTGCCATGTTATCAATAGTCAAGGCATCGTCAATGCTCTTGCCCTTGAGCCACTCCGTCGCCAGCGAAGAAGAAGCAATGGCTGAACCGCAACCAAATGTTTTAAACTTTGCATCTACAATGGTCTGCGTATCAGGGTCCACTTCAATTTGCAGACGCATTACGTCGCCGCATTCCGGCGCACCTACCAAACCCGTACCAACCGTCGGCTTGCTTTTGTCCAGCGTACCCACGTTTTTTGGATTTTTAAAATGATCGAGCACTTTATCTGAATAAGCCATGATGTATTAATTTTTAATGTTGAATGTTCAATTTTACCTTCCCCAGTTCCTCCCAAGGAGGGGAGAAGGTGTGAAAGTCCCCCTTGGGGGGATTCAGGGGGCTTAATGTTCCGTCCAGGTCACACTATTCAAATCAATGCCTTCCTTGTACATTTCCCAAATCGGACTCAAGTCACGCATATGATTCACGCCTTTAGAAACCGCATCAATCGCAAAATCCACGTCTTCTTCCGTGGTGAAACGCCCCAGGCTGAATCGAATCGAAGAATGCGCCAGGTCATCGCCTAATCCCAACGCCACCAACACATAAGAGGGTTCCAAAGAAGCCGAGGTACACGCCGAACCCGACGATACCGCGATATTTTGGTTGAATGTCATCATCAAGCCTTCGCCTTCCACGTGTTTGAAAGAAATATTCGTCACGTGAGGCATCCGATGTTCTTGATTACCATTTACATACACTTCTTCCAAACTATTCATAAATGCAGCTTGCAGCTTGTCGCGTAATTTGCTCAACCGCGCTGCGTCCTGCGCCATTTCATTTTTTGCAATTTCGGCAGCCTTACCAAAACCTACAATGCCCGGAACATTGAGCGTCCCCGAACGCATGCCGCGCTCGTGCCCACCGCCGTCCATCTGCGCCGTCAACTTCACCCGCGGATTTTTACGACTCACGTACAAAGCACCCACACCTTTCGGACCGTACATTTTATGCCCTGTAAACGCCATAATGTGAACGCCTACTTCGCGCGGATTCACTGGAATTTTTCCAACCGCCTGCGTCGCATCGCTCATAAACAACACACCGTGCTTCGCACAAATGTCGCCGATGGCTTTCATATCCTGAATCACACCGGTTTCATTATTTGCCCACATCACCGAGATCAGAATAGTATTCGGCTTGATCGCCGCTTCCAGCTTCGCCAAATCCACCAAGCCATCGTGCTCCACATCGAGGTAAGTCACTTCCGCGCCCAGTTTCTCCAGGTGATCGCAAGTATCCAGCACCGCTTTATGCTCGGTTTTCAGCGTAATGATGTGATTGCCTTTGCGCTTGTACATTTCAAACACGCCTTTGATCGCCAGGTTGTCACTCTCCGTCGCGCCCGAAGTAAAAATAATTTCTTTTGGATCCGCCTCAATCAAGTTCGCCACCTGCTCGCGCGCGTAGTCCACCGCCTCTTCAGCAATCCAGCCAAACGGGTGGCTCCGGCTCGCGGCGTTTCCCGGCACTTCATAAAAATAAGGCAACATCGCTTCCACCACGCGTGGGTCAGTCGGCGTTGTTGCATTGTTATCCAAGTATATTAATCGTTTTTTCTCCATCACTTAGGGAATGTTTATTTAGATTGAATCTAATCTTGTTTTCAGATTACAAAGATAACAAAAATAAAAACTGATAGTTTCAGATTTTTTCTCAAAATTTTTTGGGCGTGCCCCTCCGGGTCGGGCTATCCGCTTGTACCTTCATCCCTTCCTCCCTTTGGGTCGGCGGGCTTTCGGTACCGCTTCTATCCCTCACGCAGGCGACGTTTCCCAATTCATGATCGTATGCAACTTAAAAAACTACTTTCAACTTTCTGTCGCGTTAAAAAAAAATTAAGAATTTTGCACCATGCAAAACCAAAAAGCGCAACTCGTCGAAGTCATTCATTTCCTGCACGCAAAAGGCTGGGCGCCAGCCACTTCGTCCAATTATTCTTTCCGCGAACCGGGCGAAACCAATTTTTACATTTCCGAAAGCGGCATTGATAAAGGCGCATTTAATATTGAAAATTTCTTGTATGTAAATACAAATGGACAGCCCGTCGAAAGTCCTTCCCCCTCGGGGGGAATAAGAAGGGGGCTTCCATCTGCCGAAACTGCATTACATTGCAGTATTTACCAGTTATTCCCTGATATTCAATGCGTTTTGCACACGCATACGGTCTTAAATACGATTTTATCGCAATATTTTTTGCCCCAAAAAGCGCTGATTCTCGCCAATTATGAAATTTTAAAAGGTTTTGCCGGGATTAAAACGCATCAAGTTTTCGTAGAAATTCCTATATTTGACAACACGCAGGACATTCCCAAACTGGCAAAAGAAGTAGAACATTACGCGCAAAGCCAGGATTTACGCGCCTTCCTCATCGCCGGGCATGGCATGTACACCTGGGGCAGCACTATCTCCGAAGCCAAGCGCCACGTGGAAGTCATCGAATTTTTATTAGAATGTGAATACCGGAAACTCCTGTTGACCAAGTAAAGCATGAAAAATATCACAATATCACAATATCACAATATCACAATATCATAATTATCATAACCATGGCATTCTTAACCATTCCCGATAAAAACGCTGTCCTCCGCGATGCGGCGGAAATCAAATCTTTTTTAAACGAACGAGGCGTCATTTATGAGCAGTGGGAAGCCGCTGTTGAATTTGACGACAACGCCGACCAGGACACCATTCTCAACGCCTATTCGCACAAGCTCAAGCCCTACATGGAATCGAACGGCTACCAAACCGCCGATGTAATCAACGTGCACCCGGAAACGCCAAATTTAGAGGCTTTGCGTAATAAATTCCTTACCGAGCACATCCATACCGAAGACGAAGTCCGCTTTTTTGTGGACGGCGAGGGCATGTTTTGGTTCAATTTGGAAAACGGCGAAGACGTATTTTGCGTCACCTGCCAAGCCGGCGATCTGATCTCCGTGCCCGCCAATACAAAGCATTGGTTTGACCTCGGACCCAAAAATCGGGTAAAGGCAATCCGCGTATTCATTGACCAATCGGGCTGGGTATCGCATTACACCGAGAGCGGCGTGGACGCGAAATATAATGGAAGGGTACCTTTGCCAAAAGCCTAAACTCATTGGAAAATTGGAATGATGGAAAGTTGGAATACAGTGCTTTCCAACATTCCAAAAATTCCATTATTCCAAAATTCCATGATACAATACATTCTGACCGACATCGAAGGTACGACCACCGATATTTTGTTCGTACACAAGGTTTTATTTCCGTATTCTTATGAAAAACTGGCTGACTTTGTGCGCACGCATGCGACGGAGCTTGCCGTTGCCGAATGTATCCTGGAAACGCAGCAAACTTTGCTGGAAGAACAAGACCAAGATGCTGATTTAGAACAAGTTATTGAAACCTTACTCGACTGGATTCGGGAAGATCGCAAGCACCCAGCGCTGAAAAAACTGCAAGGCATGATCTGGCGGGAGGGCTATGAAAGCGGCGCATTTCAAGGGCATGTTTATCCTGATGTCGTGCCGCAGCTCGACAACTGGCGCATGCACGGCATTCGCATCGGCATTTATTCTTCCGGTTCCGTCGAAGCGCAAAAATTATTATTTGGTTATACAGCGTACGGCGATTTGAACCATTTATTTAATCATTATTTTGATACTACCGTTGGACATAAAAAAGAAGTACAATCTTATCAAAATATTATAAAACATATCAAAATTCCAGCGGAGCAAATCCTGTTTTTGTCCGATGTAGAAGCGGAATTAGATGCTGCACAACAAGCTGGTATTCAGACGATTCAATTGGTTCGGCAAGGCACGAAGGCAAGTGAAAAGCATAAAAATGTAAAGGATTTTTCGGAGATTGATTTACTCACCAACCATTTTCAAAACATTATCATATAAAACTTTACTAATTCTGAAATTTTCAACAATCAATTTATCTAATAAAGGTTTTATGATAGGTACATGATTCAATTCTTTAGCTTTTATTAAAATACCTACCAAACCAATAATAGTTAGACCGTGTTGTTCTGCCATAGATCTGCCTTTTCTTTCATCTATCAATAAAAAATCGGCGTGCAGTTCGAGCGCTAAAGCAATAGCTTCGGCTGCTCCACTATCTAAACTCGAAGAAAGTTCCTGAACCAGTTGAACGTCAGAGGCTGTTTTAATTTCGATCCAACTGGCTTCTTTATATGCTGTAAGACTGTAATTAAATCGTTCTAAATCTTTTAATTCTTCGTGAACTTTAGTTGGAATGATAACTTCTGAAAAGAGTTTTTCTAATAGAGTTAGCTCTTGAATTTTAATCAATCCGCTTATAACCGAAGTATCGCTTACAACAATCACTTAATTTAAATTTTTTAAATTTTCCAGGTCTTTCTTTACATCCTCCATATCATAATGCATCATAATACCGCGTTCGGCTAAAATTTTCTCCATTTCTACCCAGGGAATGCCCGCCATTGTTGCCGCTGCACGCATAGATAAAATTTCCTGCTCATATAAAAATATCGAAAATTCTAATAATAATTCCTGTTCATTTAATGGAATTTGCTGTGCAATCTGATCTGGAATTTGTAATATCATGTCTCTTTTTTTATGAAAACACTTTATTGCTGTTCTAAAGTTCGGATATACCGAAAATAATCCCGCCCTTTTTTCAAAACGCCCAACATTTCCCGCGTCGGTAGGAAGGACGCCCCCAAACGGTGATTGGCTGTCGCAATTTTTTGAATCAATAACCAGTGCCTGAAAATCTCATACAAAGCTTTAAAATACGTAGATCGTTGAGGATCATAAATATGTGTCGGTTCGGAGCAAGTGCCGTTCAACTCAATAATGGTAATATCCTTCCCCTGTTTTAAATTTTCCCAACTGCTGCATTTAATATCAAAACGCCCGTAGTGAAAGCCCGGAATCTGATCGGCAATTGTATCAAATGTTTCAATCAACTGTTTGTCAATCAAATGATTACCACTAATAAATCGAGTTCCTTTGGAATGATTGCCAATAACGCCTAAGGGCATCCGTTCGCCCACTGCCGGAACAATTGACAATAATTCAGCATTCGTTTCTTTTAGACGATCAAGCTGTAATAAAGCCCTCGGAC
This sequence comes from uncultured Saprospiraceae bacterium, assembly GCA_964517145.1. Taxonomy (GTDB): domain Bacteria; phylum Bacteroidota; class Bacteroidia; order Chitinophagales; family Saprospiraceae; genus JADJNW01. The sequence goes on along the minus strand of CAZFBN010000084.1, from coordinate 4,381 downwards.
TTTGTTGCACCAATTCCAGCACGGTAGATTCGCCGTCACCGGTCACACTCAAAAATTCTTTTAAGGTAACGGATGTGATATTGCCGCTTTTTTGATTGGGAAAACGATGGTATAAAATGCCAAATTCGCCGTCTTTCCAAACAAATTCCTGTATAATAAAATCAATCGGATATTTAGTTAGATATAATTTCAATTCCTCCGGTGTATCAATTTTTTTTACCAAAAAACCGCGAAAACCCAGGTCTGGCTTGGCAATTAGCGGGAATGTAATACCAGCTTCTTCTATATTTTGAAAGGTAAGATTACAATCATATTCTTTTTTAATCAATATCGTTTTTGGACGGTACTGCGCCGGAATTTTCATTAAGGTCTCATATTTCGACTCAAAACCAAAACCGCCCGTGTAAATCCCAGGATTCGCCGCAGTAAAAAACGCCGGATGCCGCGCACGCAGCGCCAGCAAGGGTCCCCACACCCACATGAACCAGTAAAATTTATTCGAGGACCAATATTCCCAATTGCGCCAGCGAATTTTATCGGCTTTTTTTTGCAAAGTTTCCATCATTCCCCTTTCTAATTGTCAGAATCAGGATTCACAGAATTATAAAATTTTCAGGATTTTTCCAATATTCCAACCTTCCAATATTCCAACCTTCCAATATTCCCCTATTCCATCATTCCAACCATCCCCTTTTCCATTATAATCTCTGCCTGTTTTAATTCATCGTGTAATAAGTCATGATATATCATTCCGGCATTATTACCATTTTTAGCAACACTTGTAATACTTACCGTTTGTACCATGTTATTTCGATTCATTATCACATCATTCCAGGGGTCGCCTTCGCCTGCCGTATGATGCCAATCGAAAATACTTTCCTGCGTATAATTTTGATTATCAACCCATTCTGCAAACCAATTTCGCCGTTTTTGTTGCATCGTCGCATCATACAAAGTCGCCGAAGACCAAATATGAAAATCATTTACATCCAGTTGCTTTACATGCGGCTGTACCTCATCCCAACGCAATTCATATAAATTTCCCCGATCATAAATGACCATTGTAAAGGGTTCTATATCATAAAAATCAAAGTTATGATAAAAATCCGGTGCATTTTGATAATCAAAAAACTGCAATGCCATAATGCCCCGACTCAGGCGGTACGCGGGTTTGCGCACATGCTTTTCAAACGCACCATTCAAGACACATACTAAACGATTGTCATTTGATACCGCAATCCAGGTACCGCCAGCGCCCGTGTCGCGCGGAAACAGTAGGTTTTTACTACCTTCGTCCCACAATGTAATGTTTTTCGGCGAGCGTGCCGCCTGCTCATCCCGGTTCGATGTTAATATAAATTGATCTTTCCCTTTCGGAATATACGTTACGGTACACATTTTCTTTTAATGATGCTTTTGATACTGTTGATGCTATAGTTTCTATAGTTGCCGCCATAGCGACAAAAGCATCGCGCAGCGAGTATCATAGAATCAATAGAATCAATAATAAACAATTACTTCCTCTTGACCTTTACGCTGTAAATCAGGTACTTGCACGCCCTCCGCCGGATAGCCGACTGGAATTAATAAAAACGGTTTTTCATTTTCGGGGCGATGTAATATTTTTTGTAAAAAATTCATTGGACTCGGCGTATGCGTCAATGCTACTAAACCCGCGTTGTGAATGGCTGCCAGCAACATACCGCACGCTAATCCCACCGATTCCTGCACATAATAGCATTTGCGTTTTTCGCCATTTATGATATCATATGATTTTTTAAACACAACGATTAAATACGGCGCAATTTCCAAAAAAGGTTTGTGCCAATCCGTGCCAAATGGTATCAAATCCTCCAGCCATTCCTCGCCCATGCGCCCGTGATAATTGGTGTACTCCTCTTCCTCCGCCGCTTTACGAATTTCACTTTTGATCGTTGGATTAGAAACAATACAAAACGTCCAGGGTTGCTTGTGTGCGCCCGAAGGTGCCGTAGATGCCGCCATCACGACGTTTTCAATCAATTCGCGCGGCACGGGTTTATCCGAAAACTCGCGTACCGTGCGGCGTTTATTTAGCAAATCATAAAAATCTTTACTTCTTTGCATCATTTCCGCTTCGGGAAATTGCAAAGGGTGATAAGGGATGAAATTAGATTCTTTAACCACGGTCTTTTTTATTAAAACCACAGAGAACACGGAGTTACACAGAGGTTTATTATTTAGTAATATCAAAAAGGGTACTCAATTTTAAACAACTTTAATAAGTGTGGCACGTTTTGGAAACTCGCCACACCATTATATTTAATAATCGTCGCTAATTGCAAAATCATTCTTCCGATACATCCATTTACCACCTGTAAAATCCGGGAAATCAACGCTTTCGCCGCCCAGCGCTATGGAAGATTCTGATAATGGTGTAATAGCGCTCCAGGTCACGGCATCATATACATCCTGCGGCGTATTGATTTTTCTTTTCACTGCTTCGAGGAATGCATTCAGCACAAACCAATCCATACCGCCGTGCCCCGCGCCAGCTGCGTCGTTGCCATATTTTTTCCAGAGTGGATGGTCGTATTGATCTAGCCATTCTTTCGCGCTTTCCCAGCGGTGTTCATTTTTACTTTTGCCTTCAATGTAAATCGAACTATTTACATCCATCCAGATACCTTCGGTGCCTTGTACGCGAAAACCCAATGAATACGGTCGTGGCAGGTTCGTATCATGTTGTAATAAAATCGTTTCGTCATTTACCGTACGTATCATGGTTGTCACTACATCCCCCAATTTAAAATTAATTTTTGCATTCGGATGCGCTGCGCCACCAACTTTTTCCACATAATTGTGCAAGCCCTTTGCTTTAGTAGAATAAGAAACCAACTGCGTGAAACGATTGCCACGATTAATATCTGCCATCATCGCCAGCGGACCGATGCCGTGCGTCGGGTACAAATCTCCATTCCGATACACCGAATGATGCGTTCGCCATTGCGCTTCGGAAAAGCCTTTTTCATTGAATTCCGCACCTTTGCCAGGATTGGTTTTGCCATCATTAAACTTGATATTGCGCAAATCATGTTGATAACCGCCCTGTAAATGAACGAGTTCCCCAAAAATACCCTGCCGCACCATGTTCATCACCGCCATCACATCGCGGCGGTAGCATACATTTTCCAGCATCATGAGCGGCATGCCCGTCCGTTCGGAGGTGTGTACGAGTTCCCAGCATTCTTCTACCGTCATACCCGTTATCACTTCACAACCCACGTATTTCTTGGCATTCATAGCATCCAGGCACATCTGCGTATGCCATTCCCAGGGCGTGGATATAATAACGGCATCAATTTCATTATTTTCTAATAATTTCCGATAGCCATAGGGACCATCCATTATAATTTGCGGCTTCGGTTTTTTAGCTTTTGTAACTAAATTCAGCGCCATATCCATCATCGATTGCTGAATATCGCACAAGGCAACGACCTCCACATCATCGCGACGCAGCGCCAAATCGAGGTGATCCTGCCCTCGAAAACCCACGCCAATAAAGCCCAGGCGCACTTTTTCATCGGCATTTTTTGCAAAAACGGCGGCAGAAGGCAGAATGGTGAAGCCCGCGCCAGCAACGGTGGTCTCTTTGATAAAGTCTCTACGGGTTTTAGGTTGTTTCATGTCTCGTTATTTTTTATTTTTTATTTGTTATTTGACACATTATACTTGCATCAAATAATAAATAAAAAATAGTAAATTATTAAGGTGTTGAAATGGAGACGGGTAAGATTTTGCCATTGAAAAAGCGATGCCCGTTTATGCAAAACCAAGCCACCCATTCTGCCATTTCCATGCTGCCCAAAGGCGCCACATAGCCCGGAAACGCTGCTTCCAGCATCTCCGTTTGTACCGCACCAAATGCCAGGCAATTTACTGCAATGTTTTGATTTTTAAATTCTTCTGCCAAACATTCTGTCAAGTTGGCTACCGCTGCCTTGCTCGCGCTATACGCCGCCAGCCCCGGAAACTTGCTACTTCCCTGAAAGCCACCCATGCTGCCGATGTTGACAATATGCGCTTTTTTGCTTTTTTCCAGATAGGGTAAGAGCATGCGAATGAGTTCTACGGTGCCAAAAACATTGGTATTGAAAGTCTGCACCCAGTCTTTCGAGGTCAATTCGCGGAAAGGCTTGTTAATCAATAGCCCCGCGTTGTTCACCAGTACATCCAGACAATCGAGTTGATTCAATTTTTGCAAAAGCCCATCCCAATTGGGTTGCGTTATATCAAATATAAGATAATTCACATTGCCCAATGTAGCACGGGTTTTCAATTCTTGCAAACCTGCCTCATCCCGCGACAAGGCAAGAATTTGATTATCAGGATTTTCTGCCAG
>CAZFBN010000083.1:0-24413 GCA_964517145.1 uncultured Saprospiraceae bacterium | reverse complement strand
TGAACAATTAGCCGTTTCTCCGTCAATAGACATTATTTTGTTGGATATTTTTTTAGGTATACAGAATAGTCTTTTGCACATTGCATCGATAAAAGAACGCATACCGGGGGTAAAAATCATTGTCATGACGGGGCATCAAGAAACGAAATACTTACTACAAGCGCTTCAGCAAGGCGCCGACAGCTATTACTTAAAAGGCTCTTCTCCCGCACAGCTCATTCAAACCATTAAAACAACCTACGAAGGCGGCGCTTTTTTAGACCCTAAAGCAGCCACCGGAATTCTTGATTTTTTTCAAAAAAACAAACAAGACATACAATTCAATACCTTTCAGGCGGCACAAGTGAAAGAAACATGGGGATTGTCCCGTCGCGAATTGCAAGTGGCGAAAGGGCTGTTTTGTGAGCAAACGTATAAAGAAATTGCACAGGAAAATAGCATGGCGATAGATACCGTCCGCTATTACCTCAAAAGTCTTTACAAAAAAATGGGCGTACACAACCGGATTCAACTCATAGAAATGATCAATACGCTGTTGTCTTCCAAAAATTGATTGTTCAAAAGTTGTTTATCTTTATCGATGCCTTATTTGATACTTATTTTCAGCCCAGTTATTAAAAAAATGATAGTCATGAAAGCCTCGTTCTATCAACGATCTATTTTAATCGGAATCATATTCTGCTTCGCTGTTCCAGTTTTTTCAAAATCTAGCAATGGCACCATCGACAGTTTGTTGGCTGTGTTAGAAATGCAGGTGAAGGAGGACACCTCACGCTGGCAAACGCTGCACGCCATTTCTCGTGCATTTGATGTTATTTCTCCTGATTCTGCTATTTTGTATGCCAATCAAGCTTTGCAATTAGCCACCAAGCTTAAAAATGAGGAACTGATATTCAAATCTTTCAATGACATCGGCGTCGGATATATTCGTAAAGAAAAGCAAGAAGAAGCCATTGCCTATTTTTTAAAAGCGGTGAAATTGGCTCAAGACAATACCGGCAAAATTTGGAAAAAATATGAAGCTCAGGCATTCATCAATGTCGTGGGTGTCTTACACCTTCAAAATCAACCAGATAAAGCACTGCGCTACGCATACCAAAGTAAAAACATACTCGAACAAATGGACGAACCCGCTATTTTAGCTGACAATTATCAAGTGCTTGGACTTATTTATCATGCCATTCCTCAAATTGATTCTTCCATTTTCTATTATGAAAAAGCGAAAACATTATACGAACGCCTTGGAAATACGTCCCGATTAGGGCGCACACTGGGAATGATCGGCGGTTTGTACTTAGAAAAAGGGCGTTTGAAAGAAGCTCTTGACCTACATCAACAGTCACTTACCATTGCGGAAGCAGCCAATGACCTTGGCACAATCATGGGTAAGAAAATAGACATTGCCAACATTTATGCCCGCTTGGGCGATTACAAAGCGGCAGAGCAACTGTACCGTGCTGCTAAAGCACTGGCGGAAATGGAGGGTTTAAAAACCAATCGCAACAAATTTTATCTTGATTTTTCCAACTTTTTTGCACAAAACAATCGCTTTGACAGCGCATACCACTACCTGGAGCTTGCCTGGGCGGTACGGGAGGACTTATTCAACGAGGAGCGAACCAAAACAATCAATGAGCTTGAAATCGCATACCAAACCCAACAAAAAGAAAGTGAAAACGAAATCTTGCGTCAAAAAAATAACCTTATTCAAACAAGAAGCTTCTATCTTTATATCATTTCTGCACTTTTATTAATTGGCGCTGTAATAGTTGCTACTTATTTACATCAGGTTATTAAAAAAAACCGGATCATCACTTCACAAAAAGAAGCCGTTAATAGTTTGATGTCCGACCTTACACAGTCCAATCAGGAACTCTCTGCCTTGCTGGAAGAAAAAAGCCATTTGACCAATCTCATCACACATGATATTCAAACGCCTTTGTCGGTGATACAATTTACAACGGCAACCTTGTTAAATCAACATACTAAAAACAACGGTTCACAAGAGGATTTGAATGCCATAGCGCTGGCGGCACAGCAAATCAGTTATCTCAGCTCCCGCATCATGGATTTGCAGCAGGCAAGCTACGATTTGAATTATAAAATCAATATTGAAATGTTGAACCTGCAATCGATCATCGAAGAAGCCAATACGCCTTATCTTCAGTGGAGTAAGAAAAAAAATATTCAAGTCATTCAAAATAATTTAATTCATAATGTAAAGGTACTGGCAGATGCCTTTTTATTATCCAAAGCATATGGCAACGTGCTTGGCAACGCCATCAAGTTTTCAAAACCAGGGCAAACGGTTCGGGTCGAAATTACAACGGCTGAGCAATTCGCTTGTATTGCAGTTCAGGATGAGGGTCCTGGAATAGACGAAGCTTCCCAAAAGAAGTTATTTCAAAAGTACCAGAAACTGGAAGCACAACCCACCTTCGGAGAACCCAGCAGCGGCAATGGCTTGTACCTTACCAAGCGCTACCTGGAAGCCATGCACGGAAGCATTGCGGTGAGCAGCTATTTGGGAAAAGGCAGCACCTTTGTGATTCAAATTCCTCTAGTAGGTTGACCGCCAGGAGATTAAATAAGTAAGCGAACATAATTAAGTTTGTGTGAACTCAAAATAACTATTTGATTTTCAATTAAATAAGACTTTCGATTATCCACTAAAAACGATCCAACTAAGTACGGAAACAAAAACAGATTAAACCACTAAGCGCACCAAGTTTTTTCACAAAGTACACAAAATGAAGTCCTTGTGTGCTTAGTGAAGTCTTTGCGACTTTGTGGTTAAGTAAATTTTATTGGTTTCTTTTAACATACTTACCTAAAAAAAATAATACCACTCCTCGAACCATTAACAAGGCAGCTTAAAATTCGGGACAATTCCCCTATTTTCTGCAAAAACATCTGCCTGTTACCCCTACCCTATCTCCTCAGATAGTATAAGCTATCTCAGGAGAACCTATCACCTATCTCCTTTCTACCTGTTGTTGATCTGTGCAGATACCATATCCATTCTATAAAGATACACTTGAGTATCTGTTTACATACTCATCTTCATCTAATGAGATGGCTCAGTAGATGTCTAAAGATCATTTCCACTATCTCAAAAGATACCTAATTGCATCTAAAGAGATAGACAACAGTATCTAGCTAGATACATTACCCCATCTCCAGAGATACCTTATAGGTTCTAAGCAGATACCTTATAGGTTCTAAGCAGATACCTCATAGGTTCTAAACAGATACCGGATAGGTTCTAAGGAGATACCCAATAGGTTCTAAAGCACTGTTTTTAAAGGATTTGCCCATGTTTTGCCCTTGCAAAAGTTTGTAAATGCTAGCCTAAGCACCATACAAAAAAGCCTCGATCTGAGCTGGATCGAGGCAAGTACACTCACTGTGTTTATGAAAAGAATAATTTAATTTTTTAATGTATTTTTTTACTTTTCAGGTAATGCAATAAATACGCGGGGCGATCTGTCTGGATCATATTCGCTCCTTTTTCAATTACCCAGTCATAACTGCCTGCGAGGTCATCTATCGCGCGATCATCGGTATGCCCGGCGCACAAGTCATCCCACAAGGTATTCACCCAAATACGGACACCTTTTGCTTTGATTGCCTGTAATTGATTCAAAATGGGCGACTGCTCGTTGGAAAAAATGAATTCAAAGGCAACGATTTTGCCAGGATTTTTCAGATAGTCCGCCACTGTTTTTTCGGCGCCAGGTTTATCCAGATTGACAACCGGCATGAAAAAAATCGAATCCAGGATGCTGCCCAAATCTGCCTGCACTTTTTCAATCGGATGTTCACCTTTAAATACGGCTTGTTGCACCGTGCCTGTTTGTTGCAAAATATTGTAAGCAGGCAGCGCGTAGTTGTAGCACTTATCCAGGTTGACCATGATTTTTCCCTTTACCAGCAGCATGGCTTCTTCCAGGGTTGGAATTTGCTGATTGGTTGGGCGGCGCATGCCACTTAGCAGCCGGAATTGCTTCAATTCCGCCAGGGTATAATCCGATACTTTTCCCTTGCCGTTAGTCGTGCGGTCAATGGTAGCGTCGTGCATCAGCACTAAATGCCCATCTTTCGTTTGTTGAATGTCAATTTCCACCATATCCAAACCCATATCTATGCAGCTTTGAATGGCTTGCAGGGAGTTCTCTGGGTAGTGGCGCCAGTCGCCGCGGTGGGAGATGATGAATACTCGCTTTGAATTAGTATGTTTTAAATGTTTAACAATGCTATTAACAGACTCATTTTTAACATTTTGTGCGCTTATAGATGAAAAAAATCCACTTAAAAAAAATAAGGTACAAAATAAAAAAGTAAATATTTTCATTGAACCCGAATTAGCGTAAAAAACAGTTGGACATTTTGATTAAACATCCAACTGTCTTATAATTTTAAATAATTTTATCGTCTCTGACTTAATATTTTTACAAATCGTAATTAATTTTTCCTAAAAAGAAGCCCGTAGCCCAAGCTGGAAAGTACGCCCCAGCGTGAAGTAGCCATCCATCAGGCGTTCCTGGAAAATGTATTCGTACCAGGTGTCGTTGAAAAGGTTGATAATATTGAAGGAGACACCCAGGTGCTTAGTGATATCATAGCTGGCAGATAGATCCGTTTGACCGTAGTCGTCGCGGTATTTCAAACCATCGGTTGGGTTGGGTTTTTCACGCAGGAAGTTGCTGCGGAAGTTGTGCGCCAAAGAAACACGGAAGCCGTATTTTTCATAGTAGCCGATGATATTGTAAGAATGCTTGGAGTGGTTGGGTAGTCCATATTCATTAATTTCACCATTATTTAGGGTCTCTTCAAAAGTGCTTTCTGCAAAAGTATAATTCAACACCGTTCCAAAGCCGTCAAATGGGGAAGGCAAAAATGTAAAGGGCGTTTGGAAATTGATTTCAAAACCGGTGATCGTTGCGGCATCGCCATTCACGGGTTGTGTCAAGGTGTAAGTGTCGCCATTGTAATCAATCGAACGCGATTCAGTGGTGATGAAAGATTCGATATTTTTGTGGAAGAAACCCGCAGAAAGCAAGGATTCCTTATTCGGATACCATTCCAACGCTAAGTCGAACTGATTGGCACGGAACGGGTCAAGTTCTGGATTTTTGGCAGAGATGGTTTTCTTAACATCATCCACCACGCGGTAAGCCGCCAGATCGGACAAAGCTGGACGTGTCAACACGCGCGCGAAACCTGCCCGGAAATTCAGTTGGTCAAGTATTTTCAATCTGGCGTTGAAGTTTGGTAGCAAATCGGTGTAGTTGGTCGTTACTTCTCGGGATGAAAAAGTTTTGGTTTCGTTGTCCAACTCTTCTCCTTTTGAAGTTACTTCGGTATTAGCCACTCGCACCCCGAAATTGGCATCAAAAGACATCCCACCTAATTTGGTATTGATTTTTGCCAACAAGTACCCCGAAGCGACTGCTTCATTAATGTTGTAATAATTTTGCCGTTCTTCGAAAGTGGAGAGGTCAATTGTGCTACCATATTTAGCGAAAGCTTTGTCCCAATCGTGTACGGCAAAAGAAGTCGGTGCATTGGCTTCGTCCACGTTATCCAAAAAGCCATCAATCACCATTGCTACTGGTGCAAAAGGTTCGTTGATATTCCGAATTCGATTGAAGAAAGCGCTTCTTTCCTTGGTGCGATCGCGGTAGCGTGCGCCAAAGCGAATGCCGCTCAACCAGCCATTGAATTTGCGCTCCACATCAAAACGCCCGGTATATTCAGAATCTTCATTGTTCCACAAATTCCGCCGAGCTTCGTCCATGGTGTAGGCGTTCGGATCAGCAATGTTGACAGGGGTCTGCAAATTCCAATAGCGAAAATCTTCTCGAATATCGTAAGAGGCTTGGTTGGTCACTTTTGAGAAATAGGTGAAGCGCTCAGAATCACGTTGGTTATTGACCATGCTTACATTGGCAGAAACATTCCAGTTTTGCAAATTCCAATTGCCCGTCAATCCGGCTTGGAAGTAGTTGGTCTCGTTGGGTTGTCTTTGATTTTCAGATTTCAGTTCCACCGCACCGAAGTCAGCAAATTCTACAATGTTGTCATTCACGACCATGCTTTGCAAATTCTTTGCACTATTAAAGAACCAAATCGGGGTGTAACGTTCGGTCGTCTGGTTAAAATTGACAAACAAACCATCCAGTGTAAGGGAGAATTGGTCGTTGACGCGATATTGGATAGAAGAATTCAATGAAAGGCGTTCTACATCCTGCAATTCGATGATATAGCGCGGCAAATCCATGAACCAAACATTTACATAGTCATTTACTTTGTCGCCATTTACATCAAATGAGCGTTTCGTCCATCTTACAGCATCATACGACTCTGCACTGCGGTAAAAATTGTCATAAGCGGCTCCTACAAGAATTCCAAATTTATTATTCCAGGTATTACCGAGAATCAGAGAAGCCCTGGGTGTCGTTTTGTCTCCAATGGTATTGTATTGCCCTTCCACACTGGCAGTCAGGAAGCGGCGATTTACATCAAAAGGCTTGAGTGTTTCCAGGTTAACCGTACCCGCCAGACCGCCCTCGTCTATATCCGCCGTTGGCGATTTGATAACTTCCGCTTTGCGGAAAAGCTCTGCTGGCAGAATGTTGAAATTAAAAGTACGGTCATCCGCATTGGTAGTGGCTGGTACGCCATTGATTGTTACTTGCGTGTATTCTGGTGATAAGCCACGTACGCTGATTTCATTACCAACACCTCCATTGTAATCGCGGCGAATCTGAACGCCCGAAATCCGTTGCAACGCTTCCGAGACGTTGGTGTGTGGAAACTTGGCGATGTCTTCCGCTACAATGGCATCCACCACATTGACAGATTCATTTTTGATTTCCAAGGCATTGGCTAAACTTTTGCGAACACCTTTTACCACCACTTGTTCGATTTCGGTGGATGCTACGGTAAGCACAATTTCAAGATAGGATTGCCCATTTACAAGGATGTCTCGCGTGGCATAACCAACATAAGAAACAACCAAAGTTGTGTTCTCATTGTCTGGCATTGTAAGCGAGAACTCGCCATTTTCATCGGTTACGGCTCCCAGGTTAGTGCCTTTTGCCACTACGGTTGCGCCAACCAGCGGCGTTTTGTCCTGCCCTATTACTTTACCACGAATAATTTCCTCTGGAAGCGAAACTTTGTAAATAACCTGCCCTTCTGTTTCTAGCTGCAACTTTCCTCTGGCATCCAGTGGCGGTATTTCAATCATCAGTTCGGACTTAGGTAAGTCTTGCTGAAAAGTATCTTTATTTACAAAAATGGTATTTTCGAAAATGGAAAATGCCAGCCCGGTTTTGCCGGAAATGTACATCAGCAAATCACTCAACGCCACATTTTTATTGGCATTGGAGACCGCTATGCTTTCAATTAGTTTGTAATCGTAAGTAAAAAAAAAGTCGGTTTGCATTTGAATATCCGCAAATGCCCGTTGAAGGGACACTTGCTTCCAATTTGATGAAACCCGAACTTCTTCCAGGGATTGTGCTTTGCCGGCGTTAGCCAAAGCCACCGTTGCAAAAACACATTGAATAGAGGCGATGTAAATAAAAAACTTTGACATTGCCCAAATTTTGTCGGTTAGCTTAAATTTCATAATTTTAGGTTTGAATTAAATAATAAATGTTTTGCCTCAGGCATAGAACGTTGACTCCGGTGTGGAAGCTTGCAGTCGCTGTTCTGACCTGTGGTATTGTAATGAACAAGCCGGCTATTCGTAGTCGGCTATTTTTTTGCTTTGGGTCGGACGATGATTTCCCTTTGGTTTTTTGCCTCAAAGGTATAATCCGCCACCCGGCTAATGTGCTCCAGCACTTGTTGCAGTGTTCGTTTTTTGGTATCCACGCGGTGTACCAATGCTGTTTGTAGCAGTGTATCGGCTTCAATCGTAAAAGTCACATCGTACCATTGCTCCAGTGTTTGCGTCACTTCATGCACATCTGCCTGGTCAAAATACAGAATGCCATTTTTCCAGGCGTAGGGTTCGTCTCCCAGGAAAGCTTGTTTGCTTCCGGTTTGCTCATCCTTACGGTAAGTAAATTGCTCGCCGGGGCGCAGCAATACAGAGTCCTGATCGGTATAGTTGATTTGCACCTTCCCTTCTACCAAGGCAATATTCACCGTTTGGTTTTGAGGAAAAGCGCTGATGTTGAAAGAAGTCCCCAGCACTTTGGTTTCGGTTCCTTCTGCTGTTACAATAAAAGGACGAAGCGTATCGCGTTGCACATCAAAATAGGCTTCTCCCATGAGCGTTACTATTCGGCTATTTGCCTCAAAAGGCTTTTGAAAAGTAATTTGACTCTTGCGATTCAACCAGACGGTTGTACCATCTTCCAACTGAATTTCTTTTTTCTTGAAGGAATCGTTGCGGAGCACCACTCTGCGAGGTTGAGTGGGCTGAAGCTGGTAGTAAATAACCGTTGCTAAGATCAAAAGTAGAACTGAAGCAGCTACTGCCGCCCAGCGGCGAATGCTTCGTACAGGTGTGTGCGAGCGATTTTTCAAGCGCTTTTTAAATTGGTTCCATTCCATCCGTTTTGGAATGCCGGAAGTGCCAGATGTCTGCACCCAATCTTCATCCATGCTTTGTTGAATGCCGCTAGCGCCATGCTGTTGGTACCAGTGCTCTAATTGCTGCTTCTCTTGTGCGGAGAGCGTGCCTTTAGTCAGTTTTTGTAACAATCGTTGTAATTCGTGATGCTCCACTGCAATTAAATTTTCGCAGGGAATACCAATGAAAAATCCAATACCCTACCTTTTGAAATGATTTTTTTTTAGAAAATAAAAAAAGAAGCTTACCCGAGGCGTTTTCGGAGAATTCTGAGTGCCTTTGAAATGTGTTTTTCTACACTTTTGACAGATAGGGAAAGCTCGGCGGCGATTTCCTGGTACGTCAATCCCTCTCTTTTACTCAATATAAAAACTTCTTTACAGCGTGGCGGGAGTTCTTCAATGTAGCGATTCAAATTCTGAAGTTTTTCAAGCTGCAATTCTTCATTTGTCGGATCATTCTGTACAATTTTCAAATTGCTAGAAACCTTACGTTCTTTGAGTTTTTTTTGGTAGGAATTAATCAATTCATTGCGCACCATGGTATAAAGCAGGTGCTCCGTTGTTTCATTTAGATCTATTTCAAAGCGTTTTTTCCACAATTTTACAAAAGCCTCCTGCACCATATCCTCTGCCAACGTCTGATCGCCGCTCCACTTTTGGGCAAATGCCAGAAGCTTTGGAACCAGTTGGTTGTACAAGGCTGTAAATTCTTCTTCTGTAAAATTTGGAACGAGTCTCATATTCAAAGCTTCTCCAGCAACATGGCTCAATTTATGCCTTTGGGAGGAAGTCTTTTTACAAAAAGAAGTTAAGTTTTTGTGAATTCAAGATCAATACAAAAAACAAAAAGTAGAAAACAGCGAGGTACCGAACGTTTTTCTAATCTATTCACGAACAACCTCAATATAGACATACAATAAATCCTAAAATTTCTAAATTGCTACCCTGTTTTAAAACAATCAAACCATGCACCTTACTTTAAAAACCCTAAGCATTCTGTTGTCTTTTGGCATTTTAACGGTTCAATCTTTTGCACAAAAGGATACACTTCAGGATACCATCCAAAAAATTGACCAATTTTTTGCAAATTATAACACCAATACCCCCGGCGGCGTACTCACCGTCGCCCGCAAAGGGGAAATTATTTATAATAAAGCCTTTGGAATGGCGGATTTGGAGCACAGCCTTGCCAATACGACCGAGACGATTTTTGAAGCAGGCTCGGTTTCCAAGCAGTTTACGGCGGCGGCGATTTTGTTGTTGGTGCAGGATGGCAAGTTGTCTTTGGACGATGATGTGCGAAAATACGTCCCAGAAGTGCCTGATTATGGGCAAGTTATAAAAATTCGACACTTGATGACGCACACCAGCGGCTTGCGCGATTGGGGTTCGGTGGCGGGCATCAGCGGCTGGGAACGCGGCAAGCGCACGCATACGCACGCGCACGTGCTGGAGATTTTGTCGAAACAAAAAGGCTTGAATTTTCCGCCGGGCGACCAGTATAATTATTGTAATTCGGGTTATAATTTAATGGTGATTATCGTGGATCGGGTGAGTGGCATGTCATTTGCGGAATTTTGTAATCAACGCATTTTCAAGCCATTAGAATTGAATGATACGCAGTGGCGCGACGATTATCGTAAAATTGTAAAAAACCGGGCGATTGCTTATTCCCGAAATCATGATATTTATTTACAAAATATGCCGTTTGAAATGGTGCATGGCAATGGCGGGTTATTAACAACCACGGCTGATTTAATAAAATGGAATCGCCATTATAAAGAAATGAATATTGGTAATAAAAATTTTAATGATTTAGAATTAACGCAAGGTAAACTAAATAATGGTATAACAATCAGCTACGCGGCGGGTTTATTTATTGGAGAATATAATGGATTTAAAGAAATTAGTCATAGCGGCGCTACGGCAGGCTATCGCGCATGGTTGGCATATTATCCTCAGCAGGATATTTCGATTGCGTTTTTAAGTAATGACGGCAATGCGAATCCTGGTCGAATTGGTGCACAAGTAGCGGAAATCTTCCTTGGTGCACGCCAAAACGATGAGCCTATGCTGGGTACAATTGTTCCTGACGCAAAATCATTACAAGCGAAAGCAGGTATTTATAAAAATGTACGTAATGATAATATCATGCAACTGGAAGTAAAAGATGGCTTGCTGCATCGGAAAAACGGGCGGGCATTGCAGGCAACTACGGAAAATACCTTTTATAATGGCAATGATCGGATGGAGTTTGGTAATAATAAATTCGTCCTTTATTTACCAGATGGCGATTCGGCGACTTATGTTAAAAAAGAACCGTTTCAACCCAGCACCCAGCAATTACAAGCCTTCACCGGCACTTATCATAGCGCTGATGCCGATGCTACATATGAAGTGATCTGGAAAGAGGGTAAATTACAAACGTTTTTACAACCCGATATTTACCTGACCTTAACGCCATTGTATAAAAATGCTTTTGAAAATGCGCAAGGCGAATTGCTTGAATTTCAATTTGATACAAAAGGTAAAATAACCGAATTTTTATTTACAACCGGGCGCGCATGGAATATTCCATTTAAGAAGGTTAAATAATAATGATTTCCGATTAATAAATTTTTGGAAGTTTATTAAAAACTCTTGAAAACGCCCGCTGATCTCGCAGAAGCACACTGCATCGCAGCGGCAATCCGCGTGCTCCGTGTCGTCCCTGTCCGCCGTACAAGACTTTGGCAGGCGGGCGCATTCCAATTGTTGCCTAGGGGGAAGAACTAAGAAAATGCCAAATTTGGTTTGTTACATTATATTTAGTAAATGGAAAATTATTTAGCATTGGCGCTGCGCCATTTTAAATCACTTTTATCAAATGTTCCTGTAAAACGCATCGTTACTAGTTCGCCGGGCAGCAAATCAAAATAATTATGCTCAAAATGCACATCATTACTTAGCTGACTATCAATAGGTTCTACGTAGAGATACAGATTTTTGATTAAAGTATTCGCAGAAAGCGTTATTGTTTTTTCCGTATCATTTACCTGTATATGAATGCCTGGCGTTTGCAGGGCTAAATATTTCGGCAAGGTAAAATAATGTAATGTTTGTGCTAATTCTTTATTTTCTTGTAATAATCGAATGCGTACAATGGCTTCCTCACGTTTGGTTTTCCGCAGCATATCTTTGATTTGAAAAACTGCATAAATACGCGACGCATTGGCAATCAACTGAGTAGGTGTTTCCATTTTGTACAATGACTTGCCGTCTAACCGTTTACATTCTAGTTCCAATCGCACCGGCATATCATGTAGCGCATCATTTACTACTTGAATGTGTAATATATCATTTGCTTCAAAAGGTATAATAATTTGATCGGCATATAATTCTTTAAGCGCATAATGTAATGCTTTCCAACGACCATAATAATCAATACTCGACCACGACGGCGCGGGCCAACAATCGTCTAACTGCCAGTAAACGGTGCCCATACAGCGTGGCATTGCCCGGCGGTGAGCGCGAATGGCGGTTTTGATGCCTTCCATTTGCACGAGTTGACTTTTGTAAACAAAATCCGCAAAATCGAGCGGTTCATTATAATATTTATTTACAAACTTACCAATTCGCCCATTGCCGATATAACTTTTTTGATGCTTTTTCATTACATCACTATCAAAAGAATAATCCGCCGGTGTAGCAAACTGGCGAATCGTCGCCATATCCGGGAAGGATTGAAAGCCATATTCATTCATGTAACGCCCGACATTCCGCTCATATCCATCAAATTCATCATTCATATTCCAGGGTTTCCAGTAGTGCATGGTGCCGTTGTCGGTGTTGCCCGATTTGCCGCCTTCGCTCAGCGGGGAGGAATGCACATAAGACCGTTGTGGATCGTAAGTAGCTACAACAGAAGGCAATAATTCCTGAAATAATTTATCATATGATTCTTTCATTTCCTTCGCTGCTGCGCCGATAATGCCGAAACGCACCTGCCAACCCCAATTGTGCCAAGCCGTGTGCACCTCGTTATTGCCACACCAGATGGCAATGCTGGGATGATTTCTGAGCCGTTTTACATTATAAATTGCCTCTTCTTTTACATTATTATAAAATACCGTATCAACACCGGGGTACATGGAGCAGGCAAACATAAAATCCTGCCACACAAGCAAGCCCATTTTATCACATTTATCATAGAAATAATTGTCTTCATATATACCTCCGCCCCACACGCGTATCATATTCATATTCACCGCTTTAGCGTCATTTAAAATGCGATCAATATCAGCCGTAGTGCGCCGGGGCAGCATGGTTTCGGAGGGAATATAATTAGCCCCCTTCATAAAAACGGGCACGCCATTTAGTTTAAAATAAAAAGATTCGCCATGATTATCGGGTTCCCGAATTAATTCAATTTTGCGTAAGCCATAACGCATTGATTTTGAGTCTAAAACCTGTTCATCTTTACTGATTTCTATTACAAAATCATATAAATATGGCTCGCCCAAATTATGCGTCCACCAGCATTGGGGATTATTAATTGTAAAATTTAATATAGTTTCATTACCGACTTGATTATCAATGCTTTGTGAAGTATAAATTTCGCCGCTATTCTTATTTTTTATGGTAATAGTATAATTTGAATCTGCGGAAATGCGATAAAAAATCTGGGCTTTTAATTCGGCAAACGTATCGGAAAGCGCTTCCTGATAAATTTGTACTTCATCTAATATTACATTATCATATTCTACTAAATGAATCGGTCGCCAGATGCCAAATGTTACAATCCGCGGACCCCAGTCCCAGCCAAAATGATACGGCGCTTTGCGCGTGTAAACACTGACTTTTTCGCCTTTCAGGGCATCATTTTCAGCGGTTTTATGATAAGGCGTGCCGTTTAATTTATCCGCATTTACCGTTAAAGGTGATTTGAAGTAAATAATGAGTTGATTTTGTTCCATGCGCAGTAAATGACGCACATCCACTTTCCAGCGGCGATACATGTTATCGGCATTTAATATGATCTCACCGTTTAATGTGACTTCTGCATAGGTATCTAACCCATTGAAAACCAGCTCATAATTTTTAGTAGAATCAAAATTATGCAAGTCAAAAATCGTTTCATAAATCCAGTCTTCGCGTTCGATCCACTGAATGCTATCTTCATTCGTACCATAAAAAGGATCAGGGATGACGCCCTGTTTGATTAAATCCATTTGCACCACGCCGGGCACCGTTGCTGCGTACCACGTGCTGTCACCGGCTTTGCGAAAGCGCCAGTTTTGGTGGAGTTCAGTCGTATTCACACTTAACAATTTAACGGGAGTGAAAAGTAATATTAATATAAAATAACGCATTGTTTCAATAATTCGACTTTAAAATTAAGATTTGTTTTTTAAGCTGAAAATGATTAATTTTGTTATAACTAATAAAGCTAAAATTCGTAATGACAACTCAAGCAACTGCTGCTCAACCACTAAATGAAGTACAATTGATGCTGCTTCGGTTATTTAGCCGTCCGATGCCAGAGCAAGATATTGAAGCTATTCGTGATATGTTGCTCAACTATTACGAGACAGCCTTACACAAAGAACTGGAACGAGTGATAGCAGAAAAAGGCATTACTGAAACAGAACTTGATGAAGTTTTAAATCAACAACAACGCACTAAATGATTGTTGTAATTGATACCAATTGTTTGATTGCTTCTGTTCCACCACAAAGTACTTCTTACTGGCTTTATTTAGCTTTCCGTCAAAAGGCATTTGATTGGGTTATTAGTAATGAAATTATGCTGGAGTATGAAGAACAAATTGCTGATTTTTATTCTCCACACACAGCTGATTTAGTTCTGAATATTCTACTTACTTCATCTAATGTTTTATTATCAGAACCTTTTATTCGCTGGAATTTGATAACAGATGATCCAGATGATAATAAATTTGCTGATCTTGTCATTTCTGCAAACGCTCAGTATTTAGTTACGAATGACCGCCATTTTCAAGTATTGAAACAACTTCCTTTTCCAACTGTGAATGTTCTTTCGCTAGAAGAATTCAAAACGATCATGGGATTTTGATAATACCATAAACTAAAACATTACTCGCCGTCGAGTTTTCTACGCAGCCCCTTTATCATTTCCAAATCCGCTTCATCCCACATGAATTCCTCCTCAATGCTCTCATCGCCCATTGGTGCTAAACCTTTGAACTCCATTTGGCTGTAAACGGGGCGGCGCAGCGCCGCATGAAATTCATTTAATCCGGGAATCTCTAACAGCGGATCAATCGTATCGGGCGTCACTTCGCTGCAAGTGAGTATAGAAATCTGATTTCCAGCTAGTTCTGCAAAGGCTTTTAAATGATCTTTGCCTTCCAGCGCGGTTGGTTTCAGCCCGGAAGTCAGGATTCTTGTGACATGCAAATGCGCCAATTGGTGTACCGCCTCCCAGGGGTCTTTACACATATCAAATGCCCGATGAAACGTGAAAGGCAATGGTCGCGCGGCTTCCACGAGCCAGCTGGTGCGCACCGTGTCAATCGAGCCATCTTTATGCAGCACGCCGGAGACAATGCCATCGGCACCCAATTCTTTGGCGCGGGCGATGTCGTCGAGCATAAGTTCAAATTCAAGGTCGGAGTACAAAAAATCGCCTTTGCGCGGACGGATGAGCACCATCACCGGAATATGCAGCAGGCGCTTGGCTTGTGCGATTTTGCCGGCGCTTGGCGTGACGCCCCCCTGCGCCAGGTTTTCGCAGAGTTCGATGCGGTCGGCACCGCCTTCCAGTGCTTTGAGCGCGGAGGCAATGGAGTCCACGCAGATTTCAAGTGTTTTTTTCATGGTTATTGGTACAAGCTGCAAGAAACAAGGGGCAAGATAGGAATTTTTTGAGTTTTGACTGGATTTCTCGTTGTCAGTCATTGACAAAAATCACCACTGCCATTCAATAAAATGAGCATAAACAGTTTGGATTAATAGTACCTTTGATTAAAACCTTCATCCAATGCACAAAATCGTACTTTCTGCCCTGCTTTCGGGCGCTATCCTGCTGGCACTTGCGTTTGGCCTTATTTACTTGTCCATTACTTTTTTTCCAAGTGTAGTGGAAGAATATTACAATCCGACGCTTTTCTGGCCCGGCGAGGAGCGGGCGGTGCTGTTTTTCCTGCATCCTTTTATTCTGTCGTTTGCGCTGGCGTGGTTTTGGAATCGCTTCAGGCATGAATTCAAAGGCGTGCCGCTGCTGCGTGGGCTGGAGCTAGGTCTGGTTTATGGCGTGGTGGCAACGCTGCCCTCCATGTGGATTACCTTTAGCGCTATTGCGGTGAGTTTCAGCATGGTGCTGACCTGGTTTTTGTATGGATTGTTGCAGGCGACAGTGGCGGGGATTGTGTTTGCGCATACGAATCCGTGAGGTACTATTCTCCTTCCGATTGCAATATTTTAATGTAAAATGATTCGTGAATCCAAAATCCAGTGCTTCGCAACTCGTCTAATAAAGGCTTGACCGCGCTTATTTTTCCCTGGCGCTTCAATTGAGTAATTACACCAATTAATCCGCTAGTAGCAATACCTAACTCATTGGCTTTCAAGCGCCCACGCTTTTCGTCAATAATTAATAAATCCGCCTTCACTTCTTTTGCCAAAGCAATCGCCTCGCTTTCGCTAAGATCCAATTCTTCTGCTAATTCTGCAATTAACAAATGATCATTAGGCATTTTGACTTGAATCCATTCAGCTGTTTTTATTTCAGAAACATTAAAATCAAAGGCTTCTAACGCCATCAATTCTTCAAAGACAGTCGTGGGAATCAGAATTTCTTTATAAAATTGATGCAGTAACTCAAGCTGATTAATTTTGAAAAGACTGCTGATTGCCGTTGTATCCGAAATTACAATCATTGGTTGTGTAAGGCTTCCAGCGTTTTTAAATCATCCTGATAATCTTCCCAATCGTAGTGCATGGGGATTTTATGCTTGACCAACAATTCTTGAAATGCCAGCACATTCAAACCCGAAAAGCGCCTCGCCTGACCAAAGGTGAGTATGTTTTTTTCAAACAACAGCAATGCCAGCCGAATTTTGAATTCGTCCTCGCTCAACTGTGTCTGCCGAATGATTTCATCCGAAATAACGATTGCCATTTTGTACTGCTATTTGCTTTGAAAACATTTAAGATACAGTTTTGATTCCAAAAATTCAAAAACTTCTTCGCCCTTTTCTTTTCGATCATTTTTCAAAAAACCTCACAATCAATTATTTATCCTCTAATTTTCAAACATTTTCATTAAAAAATCGTTAAAATATTGCAAATGTTGTTGTAAGGATGTACATTTGTTCCTGATATGACGAATCTCTTGGCAAATATTATTCCATCACCAGCTCGTCGTCGCTTCCCGCGTCGCCCATAGGGGCGTACAATATCCATATCATCCCTTAGAGGGAGGATTTTTTGAGAAAAATTCTTCCTATTCCTGTAAAGAAAAATTATGGTTTCACGCTCTTAGATTTTACCAAAATTTTTGTGACTTTTCGCTGTTTTGAACGTCTGAAAAAATCATGATTACGTTCGCCGTTTTGGTAAAATCGATCTTTAAAATTGTCTAAAGCACAATGGAATTTTCAGTAGAAGTTGCAAACGAGTCGCACCAGCGTTACGCAGAGGAAATCTGCGAATTGATCAAGGAGTCCGCCAAAGCGCGCGGCACCGGTATCGCGGAGCGCAAACCCGAATACATCCGCGAGAAGATGTGCTCCGGCAAGGCAGTGATTGCCCTACAGGGCGACACGCTTGCCGGTTTTTGCTATATCGAAACCTGGAGCCACGGCGAATACGTTGCCAACTCTGGCTTGATCGTCGCGCCGCAATTTCGTCGCTTTGGCTTAGCAAAAGCCATCAAAAAACGCTCGATTGAATTGTCGCGTACTAAATATCCGAAGGCAAAATTATTCGGTATTACCACGAGCCTTGCAGTGATGAAAATCAACTCAGAACTTGGTTATGAGCCCGTTACATTTAGCGAATTAACGCAAGATGATGCCTTTTGGACGGGTTGTAAAAGTTGCCCGAATTATGATATTCTGGAGCGCAACAATCGGCGGATGTGCCTGTGCACCGCGATGCTCGCACCATCGAAAGAAGAATTGGATAAAATGGAATATGACCTGTCAAATTTGATTCTGGCAGTAGCGTAAGGGTACACTGATTTTTATGAGTATTATGATATTTTATGATTAAAATCAGCGTCAATCATAATTATCATAATAATCAGTGTCCAATTTTATAAATCGAAAGAAGAATTGGATAAAATGGAATATGACCTGTCGAATTTGATTTTGGCAGTAGCGTAAGGGTACACTGATTTTTATGAGTATTATGATATTTCATGATTAAAATCAGCGTAAATCATAATTATCATAACGATCAGTGTCCAATTTTATAAAGTTGAAATGAAAATTGAATGAGTGCACCTAAAGTCGTGCTCGCCTACAGCGGCGGGTTGGATACTTCCTTCTGTATCAAATACCTAACGAAAGAAAAAGGCTACGAAGTTCATGCGTTGACGGTGGACACGGGCGGCTTCACACCTGAGCAATTGCAAGCGATGGAGGAGCGGGCGTACCAGTTGGGCGCGGCGTCCTTCAAAGCGGTGGATGCAGTGCAGGATTTTTACAATCGTTGCATCCGTTATTTAGTGTATGGTAATGTGCTGCGCAATAATACGTATCCTTTGTCGGTGAGCGCCGAGCGGATGTTTCAGGCGCTCGAAACCGCGAATTACGCGCGACTCATTGGTGCTAATGCAGTGGCGCATGGCAGCACGGGCGCGGGTAATGACCAGGTGCGTTTTGATATTGTATTTCAAATTTTAGGCGAAGGTTTAGAAATTATTACACCCATCCGTTATTTACAACTCTCTCGCCAAGAGGAGATTGAATATTTGCAAAAAAATGGATTTGAATCGAATTGGGAAAAAGCGAAATACTCGATCAATCAGGGTATTTGGGGTACTTCCGTTGGTGGCGTTGAAACTTTGACATCGGACAAAGCTTTGCCCGAATCGGCTTACCCGACGCAACTGTCTAAAAATGAGCCAGAAACAGTTGAGCTTTCTTTTGAAAAAGGGGAATTGGCAGGTGCAAATGGACAAACCTTCGCGCATCCGGTGGAGGCGATTCAAGCCTTGCAAAAACTGGCGGGTCCGTTTGCGATTGGACGCGATATTCACGTCGGTGACACGATTATTGGCATCAAAGGTCGCGTTGGATTTGAAGCTGCCGCGCCTTTGATTATATTGAAAGCCCATCATTTGCTGGAAAAGCACGTGCTCACCAAGTGGCAGCAATACTGGAAAGAACAACTCGGCAACTGGTACGGCATGCTGCTGCACGAAGGGCAATTTTTGGATCCGGTCATGCGCAATATTGAGACATTTCTCGAAGATACGCAGGCGAATGTGACCGGTAAAGTTGTTGTAAAATTATTGCCGTATCGCTTTGAATTACAAGGGATTGAATCAGAATTTGATTTAATGAATTCCACTTTTGGTTCTTACGGTGAAATGAATCGCGCGTGGACGGGCGAGGATGTGAAGGGCTTTACCAAAATTTTGGGGAATCAGAGTAAGATTCATCATTTAGTAAATACTAAATAAAAAACATGATAATCTTGGAAATTATCGGTGAATTTCTAGTGAGATTTTTTGTTGAAATAATATTCCAAGGTATTATTATGAATGTTTTTAGTTTTTTTAAAAAAGCCTATAAATATGTTACAATATTTAAGAAATGAAACTTTCCAAGATGGTTGATATTGATATGCATAAAGTTGGCATAATCGGCGCGGCGGGTTACACGGGCGGTGAATTAATTCGCCTGTTATTACATCATCCGAATGTGGAAATTGCGTATGTGCATAGCAATAGCCAGGCGGGTAAGCCGGTGAGCGACACACACGATGACCTGCTGGACGACACAGATTTATACTTTACGGATCAGCTTGATGTGTCCGTAGATGTGCTGTTTTTGTGCATGGGGCACGGCGAGGCGAAAAAATGGCTGGAACAAAATCCGGTGCCGGAAAGCGTGCTATTAATTGATTTGAGTCATGATTTTCGGTGGAAGGAAAATTTTACATACGGCTTGCCGGAACTAAATAAATCTCAAATTCAAGAAAGTAAAAGAATTGCCAATCCCGGGTGCTTTGCGACGGCGATTCAGTTGGCGTTGCTACCTTTGGCGAAGATGCAATTGATTCAAGATGAGGTACATATCCACGCGATAACCGGTTCAACGGGCGCAGGGCAATCCTTGCAAGCGACGAGTCATTTTAGCTGGCGCAATAGTAATTTGTCGGTGTATAAAGCTTTTGAACATCAACATTTAGCAGAGATTACACAAAGTTTAAAATCATTACAACCCGATTTGTCCAAAGCGTTAAATTTTATTCCCGTTCGGGGTGATTTCACACGCGGTATTTTTGCCAGTCTTTATACGAATTGTGATCTTGATGAGAAAAAACTAAATGATTTGTATCATGGTTTTTATCAGAATGCACCGTTTACAAAAGTCACACAACAAAATCCGCATTTGAAGCAGGTAGTGAATACAAATAAATGTATCGTGCATGTTGAGAAGCACGGCGATAAAGCGTTCATTATCACCGCAATTGATAATTTGCTAAAAGGGGCATCGGGGCAGGCTGTGGAGAATATGAATTTGGCACTGGGGCTGGATCCGTGTGCGGGGTTGCGGTTGAAGGCGAATGCGTTTTAGCCCCCTAAATCCCCCCAAGGGGGACTTGCACTCGTTGTATTATGTCTGAACTTTGATTTCAATGATTACTATGATGTTTTTTAATTTATTTAACATTTAACATTTATGAAGCTTTTCGACGTTTATCCATTATATGATATTAATCCGGTAAAAGGAAAAGGCTGCTATGTGTATGATGAGCAGGGCACTGCCTACCTCGACTTGTACGGCGGTCACGCAGTGATTTCGATTGGACACGGGCATCCGCATTATATCAAAAGGGTGACGGAGCAGTTGGAGGCGCTGCCATTTTACTCGAATTCTGTGCAGAATCGGGTGCAGGAGGCGTTGGCGGAGAAGCTGGGCGAGGTATCGGGATGTAATGAATATAATTTATTCTTGATTAATTCTGGTGCCGAGGCGAATGAGAATGCGCTGAAATTAGCTTCCTTTTATAATAACCGTAGCAAAGTTATTACATTTCGTAAAAGTTTTCATGGTCGGACCTCAGCAGCAGTAAATGTGACGGATAACCAATCCATTCAAGCACCGATTAATAAACGGTTTGAGGCGGAATTTCATGAATGGAATAATTTGGAAAGTGTACGGGCATCGCTGGCAAAAGGAGATGTAAGTGCGGTCATTATTGAAGGCATTCAGGGCGTGGGCGGAATTTATGTTCCAGATGTAACATTTTTAGAGGAACTACAAATATTATGTCATCAATATAATACCGTGTTTATTCTCGATGAAATACAGAGTGGATACGGGCGCAGCGGTCAATTTTTTGCTTTCCAATACGCTGATATTCAGCCAGATTTGATTACTGTGGCAAAGGGTATGGGCAATGGTTTTCCGATTGGTGGGGTGCTCATTCATCCGAAGTTTCAGGCGAAATATGGCATGTTGGGGACAACTTTTGGAGGTAATCATTTAGCTTGCGCAGCAGGATTGGCGGTGTTGGAAGTAATGGAACAGGAAAATTTGATTGAAAATGCAGCAAATGTTGGTCATTATTTACTAAATGAGCTAAATAACTTCGATGGTGTGCGAGAAGTGCGGGGTCAGGGTTTAATGATCGGTATGGAATTTGATTTTCCAACCGGCGATTTAAGAAAGCATTTATTATTTGAAGCGCACGTATTTGTTGGCTCGGCATCGAATGCAAATGTGGTCAGATTGTTGCCGCCATTGAGTTTGAGTAAAGCGGAAGCCGCGTTATTCCTGGAAAAATTGGAGAAAAGCCTGGTTAAAATTCAGCAGGTAGCGCAGTAAAATGCGCTATTTTTCACATAATATTATCTGAACCTTGATTTATTTGATTACTTTGATTTTTTATCATGGCAATCATAGCATCACAAGTATCATAGTCCAGATATTTGTATTATTTTAATCTTCTATTTTATAATGTCCGGTGAAACGAATTTATATGTTCTCCTCCGCGAAATACGTCCCATCTTGCATCCGGGCGAGTACGTTTTTTGTAATATCCCTGATAAACATATAATAAAGGATGTAACATTCATCGGTTTGTTTAAAGAGGAAGAAGGCTGGACGGCAATACTGGCGCGGGAAACGGCGGATGAATTGGGATTAAAATATTCATTTATTGCAGCCTGGATAACATTAAGCGTGCACTCAGCGTTGGAGGCAGTGGGCTTGACGGCTGCCGTGGCAAAGGCTTTAGCGGAAGTAAATATTCCATGTAATGTTGTGGCGGGATTTTATCACGATCATTTGTTTGTACCCATAGAAGAGGGGGATAAAGCGATGGAGGTATTAAAAAATATAACAAAGCGTTGAAAAATTCCTTTTCTTTATGTCTGAAAAATATAACTTACACCCGTTTTTATAATACATTTCGTTTAAAAACTAGTATGAAAAAATTTACTTCTGTACACGATGTTCCTGACCCGCAGGCGCTGGTCAAGGCAGCTATAGAGTTGAAAGACAACCCATTTGCTTATGATGAATTAGGTAAGCATAAGACTTTGGTGATGTTATTTTTTAATCCCAGTCTGCGAACACGACTGAGCACGGAGAAAGCAGCGCTGAACCTGGGTATGTCGGTCATTAGCATGAATGCGACGGAAGGTTGGCAAATAGAGTTTCAGGATCATGTAGTTATGAATAGCGATAAAGCCGAACATATTCGGGAGGCGGCGGGTGTGATTAGTCAGTATGCAGATGTGATTGGGGTACGAACGTTTCCAACCTTGAATGACCGCGAGCGGGATTATGCGGATTTTGTAATAAATCGCTTTGCGGAGTTAGCGTCGGTGCCAGTGATTAGTTTGGAATCGGCGATCCGGCATCCTTTGCAATCGCTGGCGGATTGTGTGACGATTGAAGAGTTTAAAACCAAAGCTCGTCCAAAAGTTGTTTTGACCTGGGCGCCCCACCCGCGCGCGCTGCCGCAGGCGGTGGCAAATTCGTTTATTGAATGGATGCAAGTGATGGACGTGGATTTGACGGTGACGCATCCCGAAGGGTATGAATTGAATCCTGATTTTATTAAAGATGTAAAGGTAGAATACGATCAATGGAAAGCTTTTGAAGGAGCGGATTTTATATATTGCAAAAATTGGTCATCTTATAATAATTATGGTCAGATTTTGAATCAAGACCCAGCTTGGATGGTGACGATGGAAAAAATGAACCGGACGAATAACGGCAAATTCATGCACTGTCTGCCAGTGCGGCGCAATGTGAAAGTAGAAGACGCCGTGCTGGATAGCCCGAATTCATTGGTGTTGCAGCAGGCGAACAATCGGACGTGGGCGGCGCAAGCGGTGTTGAAGAAGTTGATAAGGTAATAGGATAATAGAGTGATGAGATGATAGGTTTAATGGTACGCTGATTGTTATGATATAGGCTGATTTTTATGAAAATGGATGTTGCGTGAGGGATAGAAGCGGTACCGACAGCCCCCGACCCCTAAGGGGAGGAGGGATGGAGGTAAGAGCGGATAGCCCGACCCGAAGGGGCACGCCCAGATGATTAAAATTTAATTTTTGATAATGGTTTTGAAAACTATGATATGAATATCATTTTATTTATGGGAATTTTATCGTTTTTGTGGGGTGGCCAGGAGCCGTCTTTTGAGATGCGGATGTATGTGGATGCCAACGGGGATACGCTGCATTACCAGATTTTGTATCCTGAAAATTATAAAAAAGACAAAAAATATCCGTTGGTGCTGTTTTTGCATGGCGCGGGCGAGCGCGGCGAGGACAATGAGGCGCAGATGACGCATGGTAGCAAATTGTTTTTGAATGCAAAAAATCGGCGAAAATACCCGGCAATTGTGGTGTTTCCGCAGTGCAAACCAGCACCGGATTATTGGGCGCACATGATTTTGAATGAAAAAAAAGGCGTGCGCTATCGGGAATTTCCGTTGATGGCGGAGCCAAAACCTTCCATGAAACGGGTGATGGAGTTGCTCGCTAAGTTGCAAAATGAAGAGGCGATTGATCAGAATCGGCTGTATCTCATGGGTTTATCAATGGGTGGCATGGGCACGTTTGAGTTGTTGTCGCGCTTACCGAAGACCTTTGCGGCGGCGGTTCCGATTTGTGGCGGCGGGAATGTCACGCAGGTTGAAAAATATGCTAAAAACACTGCCCTTTGGATTTTCCACGGTGGCAAGGATGATGTCGTGCTTCCGCAATATTCCGAGCAGCTATACGAGGCGCTGCGGGCGGCTGGCGCGGATGTGACGTTCACGCTTTTCCCGGAGGCGAATCACAATAGCTGGGATCCGACCTTTGCGCAGGAAGGGCTGCTGGAGTGGCTGTTTTCCAAGCAGTTATGATAAGGTTGAGCTACATGGCTTGTCCTTTGATGAGTAGAACAGATCGGACAGAGGCTTCTTTCAAATGTAAAAATTGCTGGCGGGTTTTGTCTTGTAGAAATGCCTGGAAATCAGCTTCTTGCTCGAATTACACTAAATGAATTTCATACTTGGATGTAAATGAGTTGGGTGATGTAGATCATTGTGATTTTTATTTTATATAGGACTTACGCACTAAATAATAAGTAATTAAAAATCAGTTCATTGAAACAGTAT
>CAZFBN010000082.1:0-24718 GCA_964517145.1 uncultured Saprospiraceae bacterium | reverse complement strand
GAGGCAGCGCAGAATGCACTACCTCAGCCCTAACCAAATAAAACCAAATTATAACTTAAAATTTCTTTCGATGTCCTTTGTGATACAAATATAAGGAGTTTGTGTAAAAAATACAATTACATATCCAATAAAAATTTTTCCGTTTTTTTAAATTGCTACGAAAATACACTCCTTTTTTTAAAAAGCAGGGTACTTGTCTTCTCTCAAGCAATCGATTTAAACGCTTTTTTGGAACTTTAGGATTGTAGGTAGTATTATTTTGAAGCAAAAGCATTCTGCGTGAAATTTGATTTCAATTTTCGTTTGCTGCTCAAAATATGGTTTGGTTTAGCCAATGCCAGATTTTTTTTTCAAAATTTTTTAAAAAAAGTTGAAGTTTTCTTCCCGAAAGCCTGCGCAATTCCAATAATTTTACCCATTCAACCAATCTCTTGACATGCGCCGTATTTTACTACTATTTTTTATCGTTGGTATTTGCTTCGGAAAAGGTTTTAGCCAAGCCAACTCCACTGATGACGCTTTTTTTATTCGTAAAATCTATGACAAAGCGCTGACTGAAGGTGCTTGCTATCCTTGGCTCGAATTCTTGTGCACGCGCATCGGTGCCCGTTTGGCGGGTTCGCCGCAAGCTGCTGCCGCTGTGGAATACACAAAACAAATGCTCGACACCATGCAACTCGATAGCGTTTGGCTGCAACCTTGCATGGTGCCGCATTGGGTGCGGGGCGAAAAGGAGCAAGTGCGCATTGTGAGCTCTGCTACGATGGGCGATGTAGAACTGAACGCACTGGCGCTGGGCAATTCGGTGGGAACCGGAAAAGAAGGCATCACGGCTGAGGTTATCGAAGTAAAAAGCCTGGATGAAGTGGAAAAATTAGGTCGGGAAGCCATTGCCGGAAAGATCGTTTTTTACAATCGTCCGATGGATCCTACCCAAATCAATACCTTCAATGCGTATGGCGGTGCCGTTGACCAGCGAGGGTTGGGTGCTTCGCGCGCTTCCAAACAAGGCGCACTGGGCGTGATTGTGCGCTCGATGACTACTCGCCTCGACGATGTGCCACACACCGGCAGCTTGCAGTACGAGCCAGGCGTGACGCCGATTCCTGCCTTTGGCATTAGCACCAATGATGCAATATTGCTGAGCCAACTGCTCCAAAAAGAATCCGTGCGGGTGTACCTGCGCAGCACTTGTCAGCGCTACCCGGACAAGCCATCTTTTAATGTCATTGGCGAAATTCGCGGCAGCGAAAAGCCAGCGGAAATCATTGTTGTGGGCGGACATTTGGATTCCTGGGATGTAGGGCAGGGCGCGCACGACGACGGCGCAGGCTGCGTGCAGGCGATGGATGTTTTGCAAGTGTTAAAACGATTGAATTATAAGCCAAAACGAACGATTCGTTGTGTATTGTTTATGAATGAAGAAAACGGCTTGGCGGGCGGTCGCGCCTATGCGGCAGAAGCCGCGCGAAAAAAAGAACAGCATCTGGCAGCAATAGAATCGGATCGAGGAGGCTTTACGCCACGAGGCTTTACCGCAGAAGCGGACGCATCTATTTTTGAAAAAAAGTTTAAAAAAACGGCACCCTGGTTGCCTTTGCTGGAACCTTATGGTTTGAACATGCAACCCGGCGGCGGCGGCGCAGACATTGGTCCGCTCAAAAATCAAAAGGTTCTGTTGTTTGGCTTTGTACCAGATTCGCAGCGGTACTTTGATTATCACCATACGGCTATTGATACTTTTGATGCCGTGAACAAGCGTGAGTTGGAAATGGGCACAGCCGCAATGACTGCACTGGTCTTTTTGTTGGACAAATATGGATTGGATTGATTTTTTGAAAACTAATGTTCATACAGCATAAAATTAATTCGGTATAAAGTCTATTGAATACTGAAGCTTTCAAACTAGATTTTCGTTATGAGTCAAACTTTTGCGGCGCACGATCTTTTGTTTAAAATTATGATAAGCGAAGCAGAGATTCAAGAGCGGGTGAAGGAAATGGGTGCTGAGCTGACGAATCGGTATTTGGATAAAAACCCTTTGTTTGTCGGCGTTCTGAATGGCGCTTTTATTTTTACGGCTGATCTGATGCGCGCTTGCCATTTGGCGTGTGAAGTGGATTTTGTGCGCCTTTCCTCTTATGCGGGTTTGCAATCTACGGGTAAAATTAATTTCGTTATGGAATTAAAAACTGCGATCCAAAATCGGCATTTGATTATTGTAGAAGATATTATTGATACCGGCAAAACGCTCCATTTTTTTATTGAGGAATTGAAAAAGCAGGAGCCTGCGTCTATCGCTGTTGCTACATTGTTGTTAAAACCTGAAGCTTTGGAGTATCCGTTGGATATTGATTTTTTGGGGTTTGAAATTCCAAATAAATTTGTGATTGGCTACGGTTTGGATTATGACGAGCAAGGGCGGCATTTGAATGCGATTTATCAATTAGTGGAAACAGAATGAAGGGGTGCGATGGGTTTGTAGTAATTTTATATTCTCTAAACGCTGATTCAGACAAACATGAACTACCAAAAAATCAGTGCAGCTGCGGAGCAGGTTGTCATGCAGGCGGGGGCTTTCATTCGCGGCGAATTTGGCAAGGTAAGCCAGCAATCTATTGAAGAAAAAAGCGTCAATCAATTGGTGAGCTATGTGGATCGCAGCGCAGAAGAGATGTTGGTCAAAGGCTTGGGACAGTTGGTGCCGGAGGCTACATTTTTGACGGAAGAAGCAACCATCGCAGCAGAAAATAGTGATTTACAATGGATTATTGATCCGCTCGACGGCACAACGAATTTTTTACACGGCATTCCTACCTTTGCAGTTAGTGTCGCATTGCGGCAAGCCGCCGATATTGTGGTGGGCATTGTGTATGAAGTCAATGAGGATGAGTGTTTTTTAGCTTGGAAAGGCGGTGGCGCTTGGCTGAATGGAGAGCGGATTCAGGTAGGCACTGCTCAAAATATTGCGCAAGCCTTGATCGGCGTTGGTTTTCCGGTAGATAATTTCTCCAGGCTCAATCCAATGTTGAAAGCAGCGAGTCATTTGATTCAGCATTCCCGGGGCGTGCGTCGGATTGGCTCGGCTGCAACAGACCTCGCGTATGTGGCTTGTGGAAGGTATGATGCTTTTTTCGAATACAATTTAAATCCCTGGGATGTAGCAGCGGGCATTTTGTTGGTGCAAGAGGCAGGTGGTCAACTGACGGATTTTACAGGCACCGATCATTTTTTATTTGGCAGGGAAATGCTGGCAACGAATCGCAATATCCATGAGGCAATATTGAGTGTGATTCGGCAAGCTTTTTACCCTACGATGCCATCTGTCTAATCTTGTTTGCATTTAATCGAACAAATTAGGCAGTTGGAGCATCTATTTCTAAGTTTAGGCGTTCAAAAATCTCCAACCGGCAATGAATCTCTTGGAAAATATCAATCTGGCGCTCCGTGCCATTCGCTCCAATATGCTGCGAGCTATTCTGACGTTGATGATTATCGCCTTTGGCATCATGGCGTTGGTCGGAATTTTAACGGCTATTGATAGCGCGATTTATTCCTT
Source organism: uncultured Saprospiraceae bacterium (assembly GCA_964517145.1). Lineage (GTDB taxonomy): Bacteria > Bacteroidota > Bacteroidia > Chitinophagales > Saprospiraceae > JADJNW01. The sequence continues at coordinate 21,159 of CAZFBN010000082.1, read as the reverse complement.
GAGTAGCAATTTATCTTCTTTAGGTGCTAATACATTCGATATCAATCCTTTAGAAGAGCGCGGCAGACGAGAAGGCAGACAAACCAAGCGCGGCGAACCCATCACATACCAAGAAGCCATTGATTTCAAAGAGCGTTATACTTTTTCGGCACGAGCATCGGTATCTTTGCCTGGCACAAGCTCCGCTACGATCAAGTATCAAACAGAAAAAACCAATCCAAATGTGAATATTTTTGGCATTGATGAAAATTATTTGGATGGAAAAGGCTTTGAATTGGAAACAGGGCGAAATTTTACTGCCAAAGAAGCGCTCAATGGAGGGTACATCACAATAGTCGGTGCCGATATTGTCAAGCAATTATTTGATGATCGTCCGGAAAAAGCAATGGACAAGGTCATTGCCGCCGGCAACATAAAGCTACGTGTAGTGGGCGTGCTCAAGTCGCGTGGTTCGAGCATGAACCAGAGCGAAGACCGCCGTATTTTGATTCCTTTGCAAACCAGCCGCCGGTACTACGGCAGCCAAAATTCTGATTACAACATCCTGGTAGCAGTGAATGACGCTACGCAAATTGACAATGCTATTGCCGAAGCGACCGGCTTGTTCCGCAATATTCGAAGGCTCAAGGCAGCCCAGGATAATGATTTTGAAATTTCTAAAAGTGATAGTTTAATTGGGATTATTCAAGAAAACACGCTGTATTTCCGATTGGCGGCAGTGGGTATCGGCTTGATTACTTTAGTCGGCGCTGCCATTGGTTTGATGAATATTATGTTGGTATCTGTGACAGAACGTACGCGCGAAATCGGTATTACCAAAGCCATTGGAGCTACACGCCAAAGTATTTTGATCCAATTTTTAACAGAAGCGGTGCTGATTTCTTTGATGGGCGGGCTTTTTGGCATTATTTTAGGCGTTTTAATTGGCAATATTGTAACCTACCTGATGGGGGGCACGTTTCTTTTGCCCTGGGCGTGGATCATTATCGCGGTGATTACTTGTACTGCTGTTGGGTTGATATCAGGCTTGTATCCTGCGCTCAAAGCAGCCAGGCTTGATCCAATCGAGTCTCTGCGTTATGAATAACAAAATGTTAGGTACTTGCTAAAGAATTGGTAAAAAAGACAGGGGAATATTTTTTTCCTTACTTTTGCAAACCGGATTCAGTTCGATCCTGAACGCGTAGTCGGCAATTATCAATTCATTAGGTGCATGGAACAACGAGATCATTTATTGGGCGTGGTGCAAACATTGTGGAGTTGGCGAAAGCCCATTTTACTTATTTGCATTGCAGCCGTGCTGGGAACAGCCATTATTAGCTTATTTCTTCCGAATTATTACAAGGCAACAACGATTTTTCTAGCAACCAGCCCCGATCAGGCAAAGCCGGACGCACTTTTTAGCGCCCGCGAATATTATGGCAATGCCAACGATGTGGATCGCCTGCTAACCATTGCGGAATCGAATGAATTGGTCGAATTTTTAGTGGATACGTTTGATTTGTACAACCATTACCGAATCAATAAGGACAATCCGAGGGCAGGGTACAATGTTCGCCAAAAGTTTTTTAGCCTTTATGAAGTGAAAAAGAATAAGCGCGACGCCATTGAATTGTCGGTAGAAGATCGAGATCGCGAGTTGGCAGCACGTATGGCAAATGCCGCGCGGGAGAAAATTGACGAGATTGCTCAAAAACTGGTGAAAGAGGGGCAAGTAAAAGCCATTCAAACCTTTGAAAATCAAATACAAGTAAAAGAAGGCTTGTTAAAAACCTTGAGCGATACGCTTCGGGTCTTGCGCAATACTTATGGCATTTTCAACACAGTTGCACAATCGGAAACCCTCACCGAACAACAATCCACCTCGCAGGGAAGGCTTATTTTAAATCGGAAACGACTGGAAGTTCTGAAAGCAACGCCCGGTGTGCCACGAGATACCATTACAATGTTGAATGCGTTAGTATTTGGTTTAGAAGAAGAAGTGAAAAATATTCAAGAACGCATGAACCATTTTAACGATGGAATCGCGATAATAAATATTTATGAAAAGCAATGGTATGAATCCAATGCACAGTTGACTTTGGAATACGAACGCTTGAAAATTTGGCGTTCCGCGTACCAAGCGAGCATCCCGGCAACTGCTTTGGTGGAACGTTCGGAGGTGCCGCTTGTCAAATCTCGCCCCAAACGAAGTTTGTTGGTGCTCACCGCAGGCGTTATTGCTTTTGTATTTAGCGTAATTGCAGTGTTATTATTGGATAATTATCATTTGTATTGGCAAAACACGCTTAGTCCAGTTTTTATGGGCAATCATAAGCAAAACGCTGAACCAGAAATTGACATTCCTAAAAAGAAGAAAAAAAAGAAAAAAAAATACGTTGAAACCCCGGAGGGCGAATCCCTCACTTGATTTAGCCCAGCTTTGTATGTCGTCCCCAGTTTTCCATTTCTTCGGCTTCCCAAAGTGTAGGAAAAAATGAAATGCGTTGGTACTTGGGCGGCAAGTAGTTCTGCCAGTTTGTACCACCGGTTGCTTCAATCACTTGTGGTTTATTTTCCAAATAACGCACCGCTGAACGAAAATGCGACAGCGCCCAGCGAATGTTGACATTAAAATCAAAATCGCGCATCAATTTTCTCAAAGTTTCATCCGCTTGAGCTTCTGGCGGTAGTTTTTGATACATTTGCAAAATGTTACGATGCTGCACATCTGTGGCTAGTTGAAGAAACGCCGTAGCATATTTCTGCTCAAATTGCCGCAAGGTTAACGTTTTTTTACCCGTTGCCAATTCGGTTGCGCCCGATTTCCAGTACAACATTTGATACAATTCTTCTAAGCTGGCGTCCGCTTGAAAAGTAGCTCGCCTGGATGGGTGTACGAGGTTGATTAAATCGGTGCTGTAAATTTCAATTTTCCGATATTGCGCTGATTGAAAGCCACTGGCAGGCAGTAAACTCATGCGAAATTTTAAAAATTCCTCGCGATCCATACCGTCCACCATGATGTCAAAAGAATCAATCAATGTATCAAAATATCGATTGAGCCGCCCCATTTGGCGAGTAAATAGTTGTAAATCAATGTTTTCGGAAGTTGTTAATTGCTCAATCGCCTGGATTATCAATTTGAAATATAATTCTGTAATTTGATGATACGTTATAAAAATGTATTCATCGGGAAATGGCGTGCGCGGATTTTGCAGGCTCAGCAAGGTATCCAGATGAATGTAATCCCAATATGTTAAATAATCAGCATGTAATAAGCCATCGAGGTACGACAGCATATCCTGCCCCATGACCGCATATTTTTGTTCCAGCAAATCGAGCCGGTCGAGCATTTCGTGCGTCAACTGCATAAGGTAAATTTGAAACAGGAGATGTGTAACGTGAAAATTTTAATTTCAATGCCAATTTTTCAAATTTCACACTTCCTATTTATTAAACCAACTTCATTCCCAAATATAAACAAATCAGGCAAATAAAAAGACTGAGAAATACATTGGCAAGCGCCAAAAAGACTTGACCATTGTAAAAAAGAAGCCAGGTTTCGTTGGTAAACGTTGAAAAAGTGCTGAATCCGCCACAAAAACCGGTCAGAATCAACAAACGATAAGGCGAATCTAAATAGTTTTTTAGCAGTGCCTCCGCTGCCATTCCAAAAACAAGACAGCTAAGGGCGTTTGAAAATAGCGTTGCCAAAGGAAAATCAAATTGATACCGCTGCAAAAGTTGGGTAATGCCAAAGCGGCAAAGACTTCCCAAGCCGCCGCCTAAAAACACAAGCAGATAATTCATTGATCGTTTTAAAAATTTTGCCAGAACTGACAGCTTCTAACATTAAAAAACCTAAATCAAGTCCAAATGTCGTTGTTTTTTGCGCAATACGGCAAAATGCAACCACGCAGTAAGCGCCGAAGCCATCAGCACTTCGCTCAAAAGCAGCCAATGCAAGCTCCAATGCCGGTGCATAGAAAAAACGAATACAATGAAGAAAATGTTGACCAACACGAGCAACGCAGTGGCTTGCATGTGCGAAAGTCCAAAATCGATGAGCAGGTGGTGAATGTGTCGCCGGTCAGGATGAAAAGGAGAGTGCCCGCGGAGAATGCGCGTAATGAACACCCGCAAGGTATCGAATAAAGGAATAATCATAATGCCGACGGCTACTGCGGGCGCAGCAAAAAATTTGAACCGATCGTTATCCACCATTTCATCATAATTGATGTCGATAAACTTCAAAATCAAAATAGCGCAAACAGTGCCTACCAAAAGCGAGCCGGTGTCGCCCATAAAAATTTTAGCAGGCGTATAATTGTATTTTAAAAATGCGATGACCGCACCAACTGTAGCAAATGCAATGATGGCAAATTCTACCCGATTGATTAGAAAAAACCAGCACCCAAGCGTGGTCGCGATCAATGCACCAATGCTTCCCGCAAGCCCATTGATCCCGTCAATTAAATTGAACGCATTGGTAATCACCAGGATTACAAATAGCGAAAAAAAGATACTAAACAAGTAGCCCAATTCATCGTGGTATCCCAAAAAACCATACAGCCCATCGAGCCGAATGTTGGATTTGTAAATCAAAATGCTGGCAGCCAGCACCTGCGCTACCATTTTTTTGTAAGGCGACATTGGCGAAATGTCATCTTTGGCACCGATCAAAAAAATGATGAGAAAGGCACAAAGGATGTATTGCAAACTTCCAAATTGCTCAAACGGCGTCCACAGCACCACTGAAAAAATCACACCAGCAAAAATGGCAATCCCTCCCAATGAAGGCGTTTTGACTGTGTGCGAGCTGCGCGCATTGGGCTCGTCAAACAAATGCTTTTCTCTCGCAATACCGATGATCGACGGAATAGCAAAGTAGGTAAGGGTAAAAGCGGTTAGAAAACCTAAGATAATTGCATACATGGCTCGGGGTTTTAACATTACAAATGTAATAAACCTTTTGATACTGGTTTGGAGAATTTTTTAAATATTAAATTTTGGACGCATTAAAAATTTCGCCCCAATATTCACAAAACTCCAATTGGATCAGCATTACCAATGAATGCAGGCTTGTCGCATCTGCGAGCAAATTTTAAAATTTGGTGTCATCAACTTGATTTACCCAATTTTTTATGGTGCCGATAACAGACTCCACGCAGCCCGGATCAAAAGGAGAACGCAGGTTGGCGAGTTTTACCAATTCTAAAAAAGGTAAGCTCCCCCCAGCTTCACAGAGTTTTACATAATCGTTCCAGGCGGCGGAATGGTCTTCGAGGTCGCGTTTCCAAAACTGAAAAGCGCATACCTGCGCCAGCGTATAGTCAATGTAATAAAAAGGCACGGTGAAAATATGATTTTGCCGAAGCCAATAGCAGCCTTTTTGCAAAAAAGCATTGCCATCGTAATTGCGATGCGGCAAATATTTTTGCTCGATTTCCCGCCAGGTAGCGTTTCGCTCTGCTGGGGTCATATCAGGATTTTCGTAAATGCGATGTTGAAACTCATCCACCGCTACGCCATAAGGCAAGAAACTGATGGCATTAGAAATATGATTAAATTTGAATTTATCTGTTTCTTCTTTAAAAAATAAGTGCATCCAATTCCAGGTGAAAAATTCCATACTCATGGCGTGAATTTCCGCGGATTCGTAGCTGGGCCAAAAGTATTCATTCACAGTGAAATGGCTGCTCGAAAAAACCTGAAACGCGTGCCCGGCTTCATGCGTGAGCACTTCGACATCACCGCTCGTGCCATTGAAATTAGAAAAAATGTAAGGCGCTTTGTGTTGGCTGATGTAGGTGCAGTAACCTCCGGTGGCTTTGCCTGGTTTGGCTTCCAAATCCATCAAATTACTGTCGAGCAGTTGCGTAAAAAAAGCGTTGGTTTGCGGCGAAAGCGCGGCGTACATTTGGTGCGCATTCTCCACAATCCAGGGGGTGTCGCCTTTGGGAGTAGCATTACCAGAGCGAAAGCGAACCTCCTCATCATAAAAAAATAATTGGTCGAGCCCCATGCGGCGGCGTTGCCGTTCGTACAATTCGTTTGCCAACGGTACAATGTGCTCCAAAACTTGTTGCCGATAGGCTGCCACCATTTCAGCGTTGTAATCCGAGCGACGCATGCGGATATAGGCGAGTTCTACAAAATTTTTGAAACCCAATTTCTGCGCAGTACGATGGCGTACTTTCACCAATTGGTCAAAGATTTGTTCTATTTCAGCTTGATGCTTTTCAAAAAAAGACCATTTTGCCAGGATAGCAGCGCGGCGCGTATCGCGGTTTTGCGACAATTCGTACTTGCCAATGGAAGAAAGATTGTGTACCTCGCCGTTGAAATCAATCTTTGCGGCGGCTTTCAACTTCACGTATTCACTGCTCAATCGATTTTCCTCTTGCATGTCTTCCAGCGCAATGGGCTCGAAAGATTTGCGTTCCAACTCTGCTATGACAAACAACTGTTTGCCCCACGTTTCTTCCAACTGTGCTCTAAGAGGCGATTGCAACATTTTTTCATAAAAACGATTGACCAGCGCGTCAAAATTAGGTTTTTCAAAATCAAAAAAATCGTTTTCCTGCGTGTAAAATGCATCTTGCGTATTGACCGAATGGCGCACATAACAAATATTCCACATCGAATCAAACTCCATCCGCAAGGTATTCACTTGCAAAAAAATTTGGTTTTGGGTCGCCAAATCCGTCGCATTTTCAAACGCTTCGAGCAACTGAGAAAACTGGGAGGAAAGCGCCTGCATGTCTGGGCGGCGATATTCAAAATCTTGAAATTTCATACAAAATCCATTGATTTACAAAAAGCTTCGCAAGATAAAATCTCTTCGGCACGTGTGCAAATTTAGTCCAATTGCATCCTCCTCCCTTTTGCGTGTGGGCGCAGATTGTCATAAGGAAACCATAAAAGCGGCTAACAATAAATATGGTGTTCTTTCTTTTCTTAACTTTGTGCGAATTTTTTAAAAATCAAGCGTTTTAGCAGGATTGATCGCGCAACAAAGCAATCGTAGATGGTTAAAGTAAGCCAAATGGACGCCAAGTCACAAATCAATTTAGACAAATTACCCCGTCACATTGCCATTATCATGGATGGAAATGGGCGCTGGGCAAAACAGCATGGAAAACCCAGGGTTTTTGGACATCAAAATGGCGTTCGTGCAGTGCGGGCAGTAACGGAAGCAGCGGCAGAATTGGGCGTGACGTTTCTCACACTCTATGCGTTCTCTACCGAAAACTGGGGGCGCCCCCGCGCAGAGGTCAACGCGCTGATGCACTTGTTAGTAGAAACCATGCACAATGAGATTGATACTTTAATGAAAAATAATATTCGACTGCAAGCCATTGGCGACATCAGGCAACTGCCAGAAGTAACGTATCGCACCCTTCTGGAAGGCATGGAGCAAACGCGCAACAATACACGCATGACGCTGGTGTTGGCGTTGAATTACAGCGCCAAATGGGAAATAGTAGAAGCCGTGAAGCAAATTGCCAATGCGGTGAAAGCAGGGAAGTTGAATCCTGACGACATTCAGGAGGAGGTCATTTCCAACGCGCTCAATACCAAAAATATGCCCGACCCAGAGTTGCTCATTCGCACCAGCGGCGAAGCACGGCTTAGTAATTTTTTGCTGTGGCAGGCGGCTTATGCGGAGTTGTATTTTACACCGGTGCTTTGGCCCGATTTTGACAAACAACATCTATACGAAGCCATCGTTAATTACCAGAATCGCGAACGCCGTTTTGGTAAAATCAGTGAGCAAATAGTTTGAAATTGAAGTAGTTGGATAGTTGATAGCTATTAGTCGGATAGTCGTTAATATCGGAATCAATCAAAATGAGTAATGACTTGTAAAATGCGCCATCGACTACCTGACTATACCATTATAAAAACGATTGACTAAAATCATCATCATACAACCAATCCGAGGTTCCGTACCTCTTTCAAAAACAAACAACAACGCTCGATAGCCGTTCTAATGCGAACGCCATCAGTTTTTATAATTGACCATTGATAATGAAAAAAATACTCTTCGTCTGTTTTAGTTTAATGTTTTCGTTGCTAGCGAAAGCTCAAAATGCGGACTCCATCCCTGTTTTTGAATACAACGAACCGAAAGATTACGAAATCGGCGGTATCAAAGTAACCGGTGCAGAATACAGTGACGACAATGCGATCATCAGTATTGCTGGTTTGAAAGTGGGCGACAAAGTGCGCATTCCCGGCGCTCAGATTCCCCAAGCAATCCGCGCTTTATGGAAATTGCGGCTCTTCACCGATGTGCAAATTTTGCGGGATAAAACAGTGGGCGATGTCATCTTTTTGGAAATCAAAGTGTTAGAACGTCCTCGATTAACGCAATACACGTACCGCGGCGTTAAAAAAACTTATCAAGATGAGCTGAATGAGCAAATTAATAAGCACATTCTGAAAGGGGGCATTGTAACAGAAGACGTGAAAACCAACGCCAGCCGTGAAATCGAAAAATTCTTCATTGATAAAGGCTACCTGGACGTGAGCGCCAGCGCTGAGGAGATAGTGGATACCAGCCGAATCAACGCCGTGAAAATTGTTTTTGATGTAGAAGTGGACGATCGCGTCAAAATTGATGACATTCAATTTGTGGGGAATAAAAACATCAGCGAAAAGCGCTTGCGCAAGCAATTGGACAAAACCAAGGAAAAAAAGAAGTTGTTTGCCTCTTCCAAATTCATCAAAAAAGAATTTGAAAACGATAAAAAAGAGCTGATTAAATATTATAATAAAAATGGTTATCGAGATGCCCGCGTTCTTGGCGATACCACATGGCGCAATGAAGACGGCGATTTAGTGTTGCAAATAACGGTAAACGAAGGAAATCGTTATTATTTTAGAAACATAGAATGGAAAGGTAACTCCATTTATCCGAGCGAAACGCTTTCTAATGTGTTGGGCATCAACAAAGGCGACGTTTATAATCAGGAATTGCTGCAAACGCGTTTGTCATTCAGCCAGGATGGTCGGGATGTCAGTTCTTTATACATGGACAATGGGTATTTGTTTTTTCAGGCTGATCCGGTTGAAGTGGCTGTTTCTGACGATTCTATAGATTTGGAATTGCGTATATTTGAAGGTCCGCAGGCAACCATTGACCGGGTAGCCCTCGAAGGCAACGACCGCACACATGAGCACGTGGTGCGCCGCGAATTGCGTACACTACCAGGTGAAAAATTTAGCCGCTCTGACATCATACGTTCGCAACGAGAAATTACCAACCTCGGCTATTTCAATCCAGAAGCCTTGGGTATCAATACGCCCGTCAATCCTGATCGTGGCACCGTGGACATTGAGTACAAAGTAGAAGAAAAACCTTCTGATCAGTTGGAGCTTTCCGCGGGTTGGGGCGGGCAGTCGCGGGTGATTGGTACGCTAGGGGTTTCTTTTAACAACTTCTCCCTGCGTAATATTTTTAAAAAAGAAGCGTGGCGCCCATTGCCACAGGGGGACGGACAACGACTGTCGCTGCGTGCCCAAACCAACGGTTCGTTCTTCCAATCGTACAATATTTCTTTCACCGAGCCCTGGCTGGGTGGCAGAAAACCTAATTCTTTTACCGTAGCGGGTTTTTATAATCGCTTTAATTACGGTTCGAGTGGTGCGCTTAGCATTTTGCAAGGATCGGTTAGCTTTGGTACACGTCTGAAGTGGCCCGATGACAACTTCGTGGCTACGACAGCAATCAATTTACAAACCCTTTCGCTTGATAACTGGCAATTCAGTGCAGCCTTCCGTACGGATGATGGCATAGACGTGACCCGCGGTTATTACAATAACTTCAGTGTTCGCCAAACCATTGCCCGTTCTACCGTGAACGACCCAATTTTCCCGCGTGACGGATCACGTATTTCGTTGACCGTACAATTTACGCCGCCTTATTCCTTGTTTAACAAGGATAAACAATACGCCGACTTAGGTGCCGAAGAGCGTTTCCGCTGGCTGGAATACCACAAATGGCGCTTCGATGCGGAATGGTACACGCCTATCGTTGGCAAACTTACCTTGAAAGCATCTGCAAAAATTGGTTTGCTTGGCTATTACAATCGGGACATTGGGACTTCTCCGTTTGAACGCTTCCAATTGGGGGGTGATGGCATTAACAATCAGCAGTTTGGTTTTGCCGGGGTGGACATCATTTCGATGCGCGGCTACGAAGTGGAAGATTTTGAAAATAATATTGACCCTAATAACGCCAATCGCCGGGTAGCTACGCCGGTTTTTGACAAATACACACTTGAATTGCGTTATCCGCTGTCGCTCAATCCAAGCTCAACCATCTACGTGCATAGCTTTGTGCAAGGTGGTAACGCCTGGAAAAATCTGCGCGACTTCAATCCGTTCGAGATCAAGCGTTCGGCGGGTTTTGGTCTGCGCGTGTTCCTTCCCATGTTTGGGGTGCTTGGTTTTGATTATGGCTGGGGCTTCGATAAGACGCTTACTGGCAGCAATAAACGCGGGGACTTCAACATTGTCTTAGGTTTTGAACCAGAATAATATCTTTTTAAAAGGGATCTGGTTGGTGATGATTTTGTAAAAAATCCGGAAAGCGTTGTAAATCTTGTAATACGTCCAGCTAAAATAAAAAGGGCAATCCAGCACATTTGGGTTACCTTTTTTTATTAATATTTAACATTAAATTTAGGTAGCAGAATAAATAAGTAGATGCAATTTCGTAAATCATCAGATTTGCGACTCTAAAAAGTAATCATCAAAATTGGAAAAGGGAACGCCTCCGTTTGGAAACGCTCCCTTAGGTTTTGATTTTTAGAAGTTACGTCAATACCGTGCTCCGGTAAAAGAGGGAAATGAAAAATTTATCCACTCATTCGACTTCCTGGGAAATTCATTCTTTGTCAAAGCGGAGTTCCTGAATCAAGGATTTACCGCCATTCATCTTCACATAAATATACGCCCGATACGTACCGCCACTTGTTGCCAGATTACCGATCACATATTGTGAATCTGCTCCCTTGGAAGCGCCCTGGTGCACCTGACTAAAGCTTTTGGGTTGGTTCTTAGCAAAAAATTGCTTCACCGCATTGATCGCGCCTGCTTTATCGTAAATTTCTTCCTGGTCGGCTACAGCAACCGTCACTGTTTCGTCAAAGTATTGCCCCAGCGCACTGGCATCGCCGCTGCTGATAGCTTTGGTTATGTCTGGCAAGTTGGCTCCAATTTGCATCGCCAAAACTACTGCCAATACAAGAATGTTCATGGTTCATTTAAAATTTAAACTTCGGGATTTGTCCCAAAGCTGTTCAACAAAAATTGTTGCAAAAAGATTCCACGACAATCTTATAACGTAAAAACATGCGTTAAGTCACATATTTTACAAAAAATAAGGAAAGATTTAACATTTTGCGGTGCAACCTGGATTTTATTTTTCAAAATCGCCCCTGTCAAACGCCTTTAAAAAGTATAAATATTTTACGGAAACATTATATTTGTGAACCGCAGATAACTCGTTTTGCTAAATAAATAGTTGTCAACCCAGAAAAATACGTTACATGAGCCAGCCACTGAAACTTTTTATTTCTTACGCCCGAAAAGATGCCGATTATAAAGATGAATTATTGGTGCATTTGAAACCTTTAAAACGCAATGGTGTCATTGAGGCTTGGCACGATAGCGACGTAGAAGCAGGCGATGAATGGGAACCTGAAATACTGCACCAATTGGAAACGGCAGATGTGCTTCTTTTCCTGGTAAGCCCCAATTTCATGGCATCTGATTATATTTATAACAAAGAAATAGTGGAAGCTAAGAAGCGCCACGACCATGGAGATACGACTATCGTGCCCATTTGGATCAAGCCGGTCAGTGTGCCCGATGATTTTTTAAATAAATTTCAATCACTGCCGAAAGATCGAAAACCTGTATCGCAATGGGCAGACCATGACGAGGCTTGGGTGGATGTGGTGCAACGACTTAAAAAATTGTTTGACAGGTTGCAAAACAAAACTCCAGAGACTTCTCAGAATAGTTTTCAAGATTCAAACAATGATGCAGTCATTCACGAATCTAGCAGTAATTTTAGCAAAGCACACATCCGCGATCTCATCAGCAAAAGCCGCACAAAAGATGCTTTAAAACTCCTGCTGGATCATACGGCTGATTCTGACTCAGATGCGCACAACGCCCTGACCTTGCTCTCTTCGCGGTTCAGTGAAACGGAGCGCAACAGCCGAATGGGCATCGCCAGTAGCTCGGACTTGCAGCTCGAACGCAATCGCATCAACATGGCGCTGCTATCTATGTTAGAAGAATTAGAATGAAGCCAATTGAGAAAATTTGTCGCAATGCTGTGTGCGACTCCTATTTGAATTATGATAGATAAATGATTGTTAATTTGATTAATACAAGTTTAATTTATTTTCAATAAACCTTCCAGATAGTGCTCTTGAATGCCAAAAGTTTGCTTGATGGCAGCCACTTTTTCCAGCGCTTCGGTGTTAGGTTTGCTGCGCGTACCCACAATCATGAGATTTTTGCTGGTATGCTCCGTGGAAATAAATTCAAACACCTTGGTTTTATAGCCTTCGGATTCTAAAAGCAACGCACGAATGCCGTCAGTGATGAGTTCCGCCTGGCGCTCTTCGAGGATACCGTGTTTTAAAATGGCTTGCAAATCGGTTTCACATTGCATTTGTTGGCGGATTTGTTTGTGACAACAAGGTGCCGCTATTATTATAAAAGATTGATTTTTAATGCCTTTTGCAAGCGCCAGATCAGTGGCAATGTCGCAGGCGTGCAGCGCGATGAGCATGTCGAGGCGTTCAGTTTGGTACGCATTGATGTCCTGTGCAACAAAATTTAATTTGGCGAAACCGGTTTTTTCTGCTAATGTATTACAAAAGTCCACTAGATTTTGACGCAATTCAATACCTGTTATCGTTGGCGACAAGCCCAAGTGATTGGTTAAATAATCATATAACGCAAAAGTTAAATACCCTTTGCCGGAACCCATGTCCACAATGTGCGCATCTTGGGGGAGCGGCGACTGTTGTAACAAGCTGTCAATGATCTCAATATACTTATTGATTTGTTTGAATTTCTTCTGGCTAGTCGGCAGTACCTGTCCATCTGCGCCGGTAATGCCGAGTTCGCGGAGGTAAACGTTATCCGCCGTAGCTTCGAGAAATCGTTTTTTGGTTTTGTTGTGCTCAGAAGAAGAGGTGCCCGAAAGACTCGGAGACTTAGAAACCAATCGGGGCAAGCGTTTTTTATTGTGCTGAATGGAAATATCCGCAATAGTAGTAAATAAATCTCCATTCAAAAAATCTACACCCAGCCAAAGCCCAATGATGCCAATGCCTTCGCCAACCGGATGATTTTTAGTAACATCTTTAGTAAGATAACGTAGGGTAAAAGAAAGCATGGGCTGATTTTTAAGTTCGATCAAACGCACATACACGTTTTTCAGCTCATTGGCGCTGTTGCTGGGTTTGCTGAGGGTGAGTTTGATAAAGCTTTCATTATCAATGCTTTGTTGTAATTTTTCAAGAAATTGGTGGACACTTGGATGAATGTTCATTTTTCTAAAAATTGGAAACTACCAGTTTTAAAAATTTAGACTTACAAAAGAAAACATTTGAAACGAGCCTTCGTATGTTTAATTAAGCAGATTTTAACAATCGGGTAATGATTTTTGTTAGATTTTTGCGTTAAATTCAAGATTTAAAAATACATTCGATGAAATATTCCCTGCTTTTTATAGCATTTATGGCAACTATTTTTAATATACAAGCGCAGCAGCAAGTTTATACAACACTGAATGGCAAGGTCTATCCTGCAATTGTGGACGATTGCGGCGACACGATTTTAATGGTAGAACTGCAAGATGTGTCTATCACTTCGCCACGCACGTTTGACAATAGTGAAGATTACAAAAAATACCAGCGCTACCGGCGGGCAGCGGTCATCGCTTATCCGTATGCGGTGGAGGCGATTAAGGTTTTTCGGCAGCTAGAACAGGAAACCGCCGACATGCGTAAAGGCAAACGGAAAAAATATGCCAAGAATTTGCAGAAAGACATGAAGGAAAAATTTGAAGACCCCTTGAAAAAACTTACGCGCACACAGGGGCTGGTGCTCACGAAAATGATTGAAAAAGAACTGAATACTTCTACATACGATTTGATAAAAGCATTGCGAGGTGGGTTGACGGCGCGCTACTGGAGTACGATGGGCGGTTTTTATGGATATAAATTGAAAAATAAATACGAGGAAGGCAAAGATGCCATATTAGATATGGTGTTGGATGATTTTGACGTGTCGTATCAAATTGCCAAACAATAAAAGTAAGCATCTTTTTTTGAAAAAAAAAGTAGATTGCGGGAAAATTTTGTCTATTGGGCTGTCTAATTTTAAAAACCCTAATTGAAAAGTTACCGAATGCCTTCTGACGTGGAATTGGTGGAGCGCTCGAAGCAAGGCGATGATTCGGCGTTTAGGTTGTTGGTGCATCGGCACGAGCAGCAGGTGCGATCTATTGTCATTGGAATGCTGGGTGATACGGCAGAATCAGATGATGTAGCCCAGGAAGTGTTCATTCGCTTTTATCGTTCTATTCAGGATTTTCGCGGAGAGGCTGCCCTATCTACCTACCTGAGCAGAATTGCCATTAATTTATCCCTAAATGAAATCAAACGTCGTGAAACCCGACACATGCGAATTGCGTTCTTTCATGGGAACGAGATCAAAGCGGATAAAGCCGATAATGGAATGAGCCCTGAACGACAAGAAATCAAAGAGGCGGTGCAAAAAGCCTTGCAAATGCTGGAGCCGGACTTTCGGTCGGTGGTGGTGCTGCGTTTGGTGGATGGATACTCGGTAAAGGAAACGGCAGAAATTTTGCAATTGCCACAAGGCACCGTTGCCTCGCGCCTGGCACGCGGGCAAGAAAAATTAAAAGATATTTTAACCAAATGGAAAATAGTTTAAACGATATCCCGGATACAAATGTCTGATTTTATGGAAAATACCTTGAAAGACCTGTTGATTTTTTCGCTGGATAATGAATTGACCCTGGCTCAACAGGCACACCTCGAAAAAGCCCTTGCCGAATCGGAAACCCTTCGGCAGGAAAAAGAACAACTACTGCAAATGCGCACGCTCGTGGCTGGGCTACGTGTGCACCGCGATATGTCCTTCCCTGAGCGGGTGATGAATCGTTTGCACAAAAAAGAGAAACGTGGCTTTTTTGCTGATCTGGTGGCATTGTCACCCAGAGTAGCAGCCGCGTCGGTCATTTTTATAATAACCATGACGCTCGGCATTTATTTGCGCGAAGGCAGCTTGTCGCCAGATGTAATCATCGGTATCGAAGAACTCACGCCGGAGGATGCGTTTGGTATTGAAAATGAAAAAATGTTTAAAAACACGACTGTCAAGACGTTAGAAGGACCGCACAAGGAGAAAAATAAGGAAAAATAAGCTTTGATATCATCGTATTTTAATTTTCACCCATGAAAACATTCAAAATAACATTGGCAATATTGAGTTTAGTGGCGGTTGGATTTGTGGCAGGTTTTTATACCAATCGTTTTTTAGTAAAGCAAAATATCAATCGGGTAGCCAATATGCGCAATGCGCACGGCTTGCAGGAAAGTGTGTATGAAAAAATTCAGGCAACCCCCGAACAACGTCAACTCATAGCGCCGGCAGTGGAGAGCTATGCGGCTCGGATTGCCACGGTTTATCAGGAATCCCGCGCAAAACGCCATGCTTTGGTCGATTCTTTACAGGTGCAAATCGAAGACCTTCTGACAGAAAAACAAGTGAAGGAATTGGATAATTTCTGTGATCGTTACTACCGCTATCAAGCGCCAAAACTGGCGGCAGACGCGCGTTTTCAATAATTTTATTAAAATTAATTTTGCAAAAAAAGGCGTTGGATTGCTTATCTGACGCCTTTTTTTATTTCAAAAAGTGACATTTCATCAAAATGTACGTCAAAATAGAGAGTTGAAGACTCAATTTTCGCATTTCAAATTTTACATTTAAGATCGGTCATGTTGGTGAAAACTTTTGCGAGCGCCGTGCAAGGCGTGGACGCACAAACGATAACGGTAGAGGTGAATACGGGCGGAGCCGTGATGCAGGGTAAAAATTTTTATCACCTGGTGGGCTTGCCAGACAATGCCGTAAAGGAAGGCTTTGAACGCATCGAAGCGGCTATGAAAAATGTGGGCTACAAAATGGAGCGGGTAAAAACGGTGGTCAATCTTGCCCCAGCCGACATTCGCAAAGAAGGTTCAGCTTATGATCTGCCGATTGCGGTAGGTTGTTTGGCAGCTACCAAGCAAATTGGAAAAGAGCGTTTAGAACAATATGTGTTGATGGGGGAGCTTTCGCTCGACGGCGGGCTTCGTCCGATTCGGGGAGCGTTGCCAATTGCCATACAAGCTCGAAAGGAAAAATTCAAAGGCGTGATTTTGCCAAAACAAAATGCACGGGAAGCAGCCATTGTAGATAATTTAGAAGTGTATGGTATTGAAAATCTGCGAGAAGCAGCTGAGTTTTTGAGTGGTGAAAAAAGTTTGGAACCCTTAATTGTCAATACACGCGATGAATTTTTTAATCAGCATAATTTTTATGAAGTCGATTTTTCGGATGTAAAAGGTCAGGAAAACATCAAACGTTCGCTGGAACTGGCGGCTGCCGGTGGTCACAATGTCATACTGATTGGTCCGCCCGGCGCCGGAAAAACGATGCTTGCCCGAAGACTACCAACAATTCTGCCGCCTTTGACGTTGCATGAAGCTTTAGAAACCACCAAAATTCATTCTGTTGCAGGGGCACTTCCACTCGATGCTGGTCTCGTTACGGCTCGCCCTTTTCGTTCGCCGCACCATACCATCAGCGATGTAGCCCTCGTGGGCGGCGGCACACACCCACATCCAGGCGAGATTTCATTGGCGCACAATGGTGTCTTGTTTTTAGATGAGTTGCCCGAATTTAAGCGAACGGTGTTGGAAGTGTTGCGCCAGCCAATGGAGGAGCGGCGGGTCTCGATTGCACGTGCCAAAAGTTCAGTGGATTTTCCGGCTAGCTTTATGCTGGTGGCTTCGATGAATCCTTGTCCTTGCGGTTATTACAATCATCCAGAAAAGGAATGCGTGTGTGGACCAGGTGTTGTAAAAAAATATTTGAGCAAAATTTCGGGTCCTCTGCTGGATCGCATTGATTTGCACGTCGAGGTGACGCCCGTGAGCTACGATGAATTGGCAAGCCAAAATAAAGGTTCGGAAACTAGTAAAGACATTGCGGAACGGGTGATCAAAGCGCGAGCAATTCAAGCTGAACGATTTAAAGATTGTAAAAATATTTACAGCAATGCTCAAATGTCGAGCCGAATGGTGCATGAAGTGTGCCAGGTGAATCAGGCAGGCATTAATTTGATAAAAAAAGCAATGGAAAGATTGCAATTGTCTGCCCGTGCGTATGATCGCATTTTAAAAGTAGCCCGAACTGCCGCTGATCTGGACAGCAGCTCCGACATCAAAACTGAGCATTTGGCAGAAGCCATCCATTTTAGAAGTTTGGATCGGGAAGGTTGGGCAGGGTGAACCGAGCGACCAAAGGAGGGGGTTTTTTAGGGAATAGGGGTGAAAAAACCGGGAAGCGACGTTTCGTTCCCGGTCGATCAGGAAATCGAAATTTAATTTCACTAAAAACGCTGAAATAATACTTAATCACCAACTAATATAAATTTGTGCGAATGCACTTACTCGGCTGGGATTTAGTCGTATAACTGGAACCTAGCTAAGTGGTAGTGTTCTCATAATGATTTTTTGGCATTATACAGGACTATGATGGGAAATTTAGTAAGGGGGAATCACTCGGATTTGGCACTAAGTTAAAGGATATTAAAATGTCGCACACGTTAAAAAGGACGAAATGCAGGTTTCACTTATTGAATGGAGGATTTTGGATGGAAATTCATCGGATGGGCAGTTCCAGCACCACTTTTGTTCCCATGGCAACGCCCGTTTCGCTGTAAAGATCAAGCATTTCGAACGAACCAACAAGCCCATCTCCATTATCCAGCAATTTTAACCGGCGCTCGGTGATGGAAAGTGCTTTAGATTCGTGCTTTTCGCTTTGGAGCGTTTTAGACTTGGCGGCGGCTCTTCCCACGCCATTGTCTTCGATGCTACAATACAAATAGGGCGTTTTCTGCCAAAAACGGATGGCAATGTGTCCTTCTCCCTCTTTGGGCGAGATGCCATGCCAGATGGCGTTTTCAACAAAAGGCTGTAAAATCATCGTTGGCAACTCCACTTCGTCGGGGTCAAGCTCAGGATCAACGGCAAAATGATAGGTAAATTTTTTCTCAAGCCGCATGGCTTCTACTTTAAGATAGCGCTCCAGTATTTCGATTTCACCGGTAATGGTGATAAATGGTTTTTCCGCTAGTTTTAAAATCATTCGCATCAAATTGGCAAAACGGGTCAGGTAGTCACTCGCCGTATCCACACTTTTGTTCAACAAATAACTATTGATAGAATTCATGCTGTTAAAAATAAAATGCGGATCCATCTGCAAACGCAGCACCGCCGTTTCTGTCTCTGCAATGAGTTGTTTGTATTCGGCTTCTTTTCGGTGGTATGCTTCGTTTTGCTGAATTTGCTTGATTCTTGCCTGATAAATTAAAATCACGAACCCCAAACCGGTCAAAAAAAATAAAATAGTAGCCCACCAGGTCCTCCACCAGGGTGGATCGATTCTTATTTCCAATTTTACAACCTGGTCCGACCACTCGCCATCAGAATTCGTAGCCTGCACTTCAAACGTGTAATTTCCAGGTCTTAAATCAGGATAGCGCGCAAAATCTTCATTTTCACGATACACAAAGGTTTTATCTACTTTTGAAAGCTGATAGCGAAATTGATTAGCATTTGGATCGCTATATTCAAGTGCAGCAAAGCGAAACGACAGCGTATTTCGCCGATAGGGGAGCACCAATTTTTTAATTAAACTGGTATTTTTTACCGGTTCCTCGTCGCAGGATAAATTATTGGCAGGTTTATCATTAATCAAAATCTCTGTAATAATAGGTTTTGCTTTGATTTTTATATTTTTAATATCTGACGGGTAAAAAAAGTTGACCCCATTGATGCCGCCAAAACCGAACAATCTTCTTCGGGTTTTGATGAAAGACCACAAGTTGAATTCAGAAGATTGCAAGCCTTCCATTTGCGTGTACATCCGCCAATTCTTTTGCCCTGGCGTGTACCGAATGATACCGGAATTGTTGGTGCTAATCCAAAGGTCGCCTTGATTATCTTGCAATAAACCATTCACAGAAGCGGGTATATTAAATACTGTATCCTGACGAAGCGAATAGCCAGCGGACGAATGCTCCAACTTGTATAAACTTTGGGCAGTTGCGACCCACAAATTTTTCTGATTATTGTCTTCAATAATGGCGCTCACCATCTGTTTTAATGAAAGCAATGTATCCCGGCTCAGCCAGTCCCTCTCCTGATGAAAAATATAAATTCCCTTGGTAGTATTACAAAAATAAACATCGCCGTCACTGTCTTCAAAAATCCAGGTGAATTCACCGCTCAAATGATCCAGTGGCTTGAAACGCTTTATGACAAATTGTCCATTATTTTCTACTATTTCAAACACGCCATTGGCTTGAGAAGAAACCAGAATTTTATCATTGGAAAGTTGCTTGATAAATGTAAAACCAAGCTTTTGCAATTTTACATCTTTGTGAATTGGAACTTCTACAAACGTCTTGGTTTCTGGCGTTCGTACAAAAACGCCCGAAGAAGCAGTCACCCAAATCCGATTGCTGCGGTCGCAAAAAATGTAAAAGGGATGCTCCTTTTTAAAAGGTAAATCTGCCCAACTTGCTTCTACACGAGGGACGCCGTTTGACCTGGCAAAAGATACCACGCTGATGCCAGCGCTTGTTAAGCACCATATGCTCCCTTTATTATCTTCGGTCATCGCCAATACATGGTACTGTTCGTTGGGTACATCGGCTTGATGCTGGAGTAGCGATGTAAATTTTTTCTTATTCAAATTTGTAAAATAAACGCCCTGCCCATTTGTTGAAATCCATAGCGTTTGGTCTTCATCAAGATAAATTCGGTCAATTTGGGGTTCAAAAGGTATAACGGTTCCTTCCTCGTCTGTGTAAATTTTTTTTATAAAATTTCCGGACTTTTTATTAAAACAATAAATGCCCATTTCGCGGGTTGCTACGATTAACGAATCTTTACCTAAAGGCGCAATTCCTACAATGCCCGTTACATGGGTGTTCTTGAATTTATTATTATATGATTTTACCGTTTTATTATTTAAATTAACATGATATAAACCTTGCTCTGTGCCTACCCAAATCTGCTGGGCGTTTTCAGTATAATGACTTAGCGCGCGGTTTTCTGCATTATTTTTTTTTAATGAATACGTGTACAAAGCGCTTTTCTTTCCATTAATAAAAGAAACAATACATAAACTATCTTTTTTATAGGAGATTAGAAAATGTTCGGAAGGATTTTTGCCAGGTTCTAATTTCGTCTTATGACTCATTTCAAAATTGCCAACATTATATTGATAATTTTTATCTTTAGTTGACTTAATAAATAATTGATTCTCTACTTTTAGCCAAAGTTGATTTTTTAAAGTATCTAAATACAACAATTGATATTCGCCTGTTAAGTTTGCTCCACTTTTACTTTTTATATAATATCGTTTAAAATTATCATTATTTCGGTCATAACATTGAATAGCCTGGCTCGTGGAAAACCATAGCTGACTTGCTTTGTCTTCAAAAAACATGCTGTGAATATTGCTTTCCGTGAGGGAAAACGGATCGGAATCGATTGGCAGATAAGGCTTTATAGCTTTTCCGTCATAACGGTTTAACCCATCCACCGAGCTAATCCACACAAAGCCCTGCGAGTCTTTGAAAATATAATAATTGAATTTTTGGGAGGTAAGATGCTGTTTGTTCGTGAGGCGATGAAAATAAAAAACCGCTTCCTGTCCAGACAAATGTAGGGCAGAACTAAAAAGAACCCATCCAACTACAAATTGGTAAAAACAGCGCATCATAGTGGCATGCCATTAAAATACCCTGTTAAAAATAGCATGTCATTA
>CAZFBN010000081.1:0-24759 GCA_964517145.1 uncultured Saprospiraceae bacterium | reverse complement strand
TAAAGTTAGAAGTACGAAGTTAGAAGTACGATTGATTGTTGCTTCAAATGTAATAAAAATTTTATAGTCGGTAGTCGATAGTCAGAGAGTCGTTAGTTAGTTTTGATGGATTGGTTATGCTTGAAAATAGAAAGGTTCAAAGCCGAACCCCCTTTCGACCTTGAACCTTCCACCTATCAACCCATCAACCTTTCACCCATTAATACCCCGCATTCTGCGTCATCAGTCCGCCACTCAAGTCCACTTCATTTTGCGGGATGGGGAACAACTCGTGCTTGCCTTCCTGGAAACTCTTGCCCAGTGCTTTCAGGAGCGCAGCGGCTCTGCCCTGGCGTACAATGTCAAACCAGCGTTGCTGTTCCAGTGCCAATTCTACGCGGCGCTCGCGCCAGATGCGGTCGCGCAGTTGGGTTTTATCCGTCACGTTTACATCCGGCAGGATGTTGGTGCGGGTGCCACGGGCGCGCTTGCGTACCTGGTTCAGGTAGTTTAAGGCTTCTTGTGGCTTGTTATTTTCGTTGAGCGCTTCGGCAGCCATGAGCAGTACATCGGCGTAGCGCAGGATGCGAATATTGCCGCCACCGGCACCATTTGCGGCATCAGCGCGGCGCGGTACCCAGGCTTTTTGATTGTAGCGCTCATTTACGATTTCAGGATTGTCTTCTACAATAGCGGAGCCGTCGGGCAAGATTTCACCCACATACAACACCGTTGCTTCGCGGCGTGGGTCGCCTGATTCGTACGCCCGCACCAGGTCATCGGATGGGCGGTTGAAGCCCCAACCCAGGTTGGGTACGCCGCGTACGCCTTGCACTTCATTATACTGCGAACCTCCCAGGCGCTGGGCATCTGCGGTCGTTTGTACTTCAAAAATCGCTTCTTTGGAATTCTCTCCTTCTTTCTGGAACAACTTTTCGTAGCTTGGATACAATTCGTATTCTTTAGAATTGATGACCGACAAGGCATATTGTTCTACTTTTGGAAAATCGCCCAATGTCAAATACACTCTTGCAAGCATACCTTCGGCAGCGCCTTTGGTGGCGCGACCCAAATCGGCAGCCGCGTACTGCGAACGCAGCGGCAAAACCGCAGCAGCATCGGTCAAATCCTGAATGATCTGTGCATATACCTCTTCTTTGCTGGCGCGTGGCTGTTTGAATTCATCGGGTGTCAAGGGTTTGGTATTCAGTGGAACGCCACCAAACCAACGCACCAGATTGAAGTAGTAGTAAGCCCGCAAAAACTTGGCTTCTCCCACCAGTCGTTCTTTCAATTTGGCATCCATTTCAATGGCAGGAATGCGTTCAATGGCAACATTGGCGCGGTGAATGCCCTGGAAATAGCCGTTCCAAACGGTCAGCGGCGCAAGGTTGGTAGAATTCAACGTAAAATTATCAAGTTCTAACAAAAAGCTGGCGTCGGTAGCGGTACTGCCTTTGTCGGCATCGTCAGAGGCAATGTCCGTCATTCCAACATAAGCAAAAACGTGCACTTCCCAACGGCGCAGCATGTTGTACACTGCGTTTACGGCTTCTTCTGCCTGCTCCGGTGTTTGGAAATAGGCGTCTTCCGAAACCCTGCCCAGTGGCTCTTTTTCCAGAAAATCCTCGCTGCACGCACTTACCAGCACAAAAACGATGACCGGCAGGAGGATGCGAATCCATTTATTTTTCATAATTTTTTGTCTTTTTTATAAAGTTACAAAAAAATGAATTTCATTATTCAAATTTAGAAAGAGGCGTTTAATCCTACCGTGTAAACCCTTGAAATCGGATACGTGCCTCGGTCAATGCCCGATTCAAATGGGTTGGAATTGACAATTTCTGGCGTATAGCCAGTGTATTGAGTCCAATAAACCAGGTTGCTACCTGACACGTAAATGCGCAGGTTCGACAGATAAAATTTCTTCGTCAACTCAGCCGGCAGGGTGTAGCCTAACTGCACATTGCGCAAAGCAACAAACGAACCATCTTCGATAAAGCGCGGCGTGAGCAGGTAGTTGTCACCACTATTGGTCACGCGGGGTTCGCTAGTATTCGGATTTTCCGCTGTCCAAAAGTCGAGGTACGATGTTTCAAAATTGGGCGTATTGAAGCGCGCCATTTTTTTAGAATTGATAATTTCATTGCCCGCCTGACCGGCAAAGTCAACCGAGAGTTCAATGCCTTTAAAATCAACGCCTAAATTCAAACCGAATACCACATCTGGAATCGGGCTACCCAAAATGGTGCGGTCGTCCCCGGTAATAATGCCATCGCCATTGACGTCACGGAATTTGATATCGCCAGGTTTCGTGTCAGCGCTGCGGTAAAAGGCGCTCGGATTACCGGTTCTTTCACGAGCCGATTGATTCAAGGCGTCCAGTTCTGCTTGCGTTTGAATGATGCCATCGCTTTCAAAACCATAGAAGGAGCCAATTGGTAAGCCCGCTCTTGTGATGTTGCCCAACTCACCGCCAAAACCGAGTCCACCGGAGCGATATTCTTCGCTGCCATCACTGAGTTGCAACACTTCATTGTCAATGGTAGAACCCGTCAGGGTAATCCGATAGCCTATGGTTTTGGTATCTTGCCAGGACAGCAAGAGGTCAATCCCTTGGTTGCGGACTTTTGCGGCATTGATGACCGGCGGATTTTCTAAACCCACCGAACCTGGAATCGGCACCGCCCAAAGGATATCGTTCGTGGTACGATTGTAATAATCAATCTCTGCGGAGAGGCGATTTTTAAAAAAACCTATTTCAAAACCAATATTAGCTTGGGTAGTGCTTTCCCAGCGCAGGTCAGGATTCGACAATTCCAACAAAGAGCCACCATTCAACAAAGACTCGCTGGTTCCGAATACCGCAAATAATTGCTGCGCAATTAAAGCTTTACTCGTGTAGTCGCCAATACGGTCGTTCCCCGTTTGACCCCAGCCGGCGCGTAGTTTCAGATTACTGAACAACTGCTGGTTTTCCATAAAATCTTCCTCGGTGATGCGCCAGCCCAATGCAAAGGAAGGAAAGTAGCCAAAGCGGTTGTTCTTACCAAATCGAGAAGAACCATCTGCCCGAATCGAAGCGGTAAGCAAATATTTTTCAAAAATGGTTGTATTCGCACGGAACAAATAGGATAAAATACTGGAAGAAGAGGCTGAATTGGTAATCGTGCGACCATCGAGGGCGGCAAGCGGGAAAAACCGCAGCGACTCTGATTCATAAGGGAAGTCTTGAGCAGAAGCGCTGAGCAATTCCCAGTAGTTATCTTGTGCTGTGATACCACCTACCAGATTCAGTCGAATATTCGTCCATTCTTTATTGTAAGATAACGTGTTCTCCCACAGCCAGTTGCGGCTTTCGTATTCCGATAGGCTAATGTTGTTAATTTCTGCTTGTTGTTGTTCTGTTACAAAAAACTTGGGAGTGAAAGCCTGGGCTTGTTCCCAAAACAGCGTGACGCCGAAACTACTGCGGAAAGTAAAGTTTTTCAAAAAGTTTACATCGGCATATAAAGTTCCTAACAAGCGGTTTCCACGGCGTTTGTTATCATTCTGAAATGCCAATTGCCCCAGCGGATTGCCTACGGAAGAGCGCGTAGCCGTGTTGCCGTACACGCCTGTTTCTTCATTGTATCCAATCACGGTTGGATCTGCGCGGTACGTATTTCCCACTACATCCGGTGCTATGTTTTCATTGGTATGAATGAAAGCGAGGTTGTGTCCGATTTTCAAAAAGCTTTTTACTTTATAATCGCTATTGGCGCGAACGGTTAAACGTTCGTACAAAGAACCCGGAATAATCCCTTCCTGGTCAAAATAGTCACCACTAATGGTGTAGCTCACGCGATCCGAGCCGCCGCTCAAAGACAGATTATAATTCTGAATCGGAGCCGTTTGATAGACTTCCTCTTGCCAATCCGTGCCTTCGCCTAAGGCATCTACATCCGGGAAAGGCAGGGGCGCACTCGGACCAATTTCATTGATTGCTACCTGATTGGCTAAAATGGCGTATTCACGGGCGTTGGTCAAAGGAATCGTTTTCACAATCTCCTGTGTAGATTGATACGTCGAAAACGACACAACGCTGCGGTCGCCGGTTGCACCTTTTTTGGTCGTAATCAAAATGACACCATTCGCGCCACGCGCTCCATAGATGGCAGCCGCCGAAGCATCTTTCAAAACGCTTAGATTTTCAATATCATTTGGGCTGACCAGGGAGTTAATGTCCACATTTTCAGGCATAATGACCCCATCAATCACATACAGCGGATCGGCATTATTCAGTGTGCCCACGCCTCGAATGCGCACCACCGCGCCCTCGCCAGGACGCCCGGAGGTCGTAACGACTTGTACACCAGGCACTTTTCCTTGCAATGCTTGTTGTAGAGAAGCCGTCGGAATTTTTGACAATTCGCTGCCTTCAACAGTAGCAACAGAACCGGTGAGATCGCCTTTGCGCTGCGTACCGTAGCCAATGACGACTACCTCCTCCAGCAATCCAGCATCGGGTTCCATAGCAATGTCAACGGTGGTACGTCCAGCTACATTGACCGTTCGTGTTTGATACCCTACGTAAGTGACTTCCAGAATGGCATTCGGATTGGGAATTTCCAGGGAGTATGAACCATCCACGTCGGTGGTGGTACCCGTAGAGGTGCCCTGCACAAGAATGTTGGCACCGATTAGAGGTTCGCCGGAGTCGGCAGCGGTGACAGTACCGGAAATAGTGATGTTTTGTGCAAACACGCTACTGCTCCACAAAAGCGCAAAAAGCACCAGTGCCGCTGATAAGCAGTTGTGTTTCAATGTACTCAGTTTCATCCGTGAGAGGTTTTATTTAGGTTAACGTCGGCAAAGAAGTACCTTTGTGATGGGTTAACAGTTATCAGGGCATTGTACAATACCCCGACAACTGCTA
The DNA here is from genome assembly GCA_964517145.1 of uncultured Saprospiraceae bacterium. Taxonomy (GTDB): domain Bacteria; phylum Bacteroidota; class Bacteroidia; order Chitinophagales; family Saprospiraceae; genus JADJNW01. The sequence goes on along the minus strand of CAZFBN010000081.1, from coordinate 19,862 downwards.
ACAACCAACTTATTTTTTATTCTACTAATTTCACCCGTTTCGTTTTTACGTCTTGCGAGTTCGTGCCTACAAAAATGTCAAAGTCGCCTGGTTCGTATGTAAATTGCATTTGCCGATTGTAAAAGCGTAAGTCATTGGCAGTCAATGTGAACGTGACTTCTTTGCTTTCGCCTGCTTTGAGCATTATTTTCTGAAAACCCTTCAATTCCTTCACCGGACGGGTCACGCTGCCCACCAGATCGCGCACGTACAATTGTACCACCTCTTCGCCATCGCGTTTGCCGGTATTGGTAACAGTTACCGAAATTTTCAAATCTTCGCGTGGTGTGAACACGTCTTTGTTAATTTTAATGTCTGAATAACTAAACGTTGTGTAGCTCAAGCCAAAGCCAAATGGATACTGCGGTGTATTCGGAATGTCGAGGTATTTGCTGGTGTATTTGTTGTTCGGATCCATCGGGCGACCCGTGTTTTTCATTGCCAGGAAGATTGGAATTTGTCCTTCGTTTCGTGGGAACGTCACCGGCAGTTTACCACTTGGGTTATAATCACCAAATAAAACATCAGCAATCGCATTACCCGTTTGTGTTCCAAGGAACCAGGTTTCCAAAATTGTAGAAGCGTTATCCGCAATCCAAGGAAATACTATCGGACGACCATTCATCAGCACGACCACCACCGGTTTTCCTGTTGCAATCAATTGTTGTACCAATTCTACCTGAACACCCGGAATCGTAATTTGGGAGCGGCTCGCAGCTTCGCCAGTCATATAGGCAGCTTCGCCTACTGCAACGATCACTACATCCGAACCTTTCGCCAAATCTACGGCTGCTTTAAATCCTGTGCGGCTCACCGTGTCAATCGGGCAGCCTTTTGCATAACTTACTTTGGCGCTATTGCCGAGTTTGTTTTTAATGCCTTGCAATAAAGTAATGGTATTGTTCGCATCCACAGCGCCTGCCCAGGAGCCATTCGGATCCCATTTGTTGTCTGCCAGCGGACCAATCACGGCTACATTCTTCACCGATTTTGATAAGGGCAATACATTCTTGCTGTTTTTTAATAATACGATGGATTTGCGGGAAACGTCGCGTGCAGCTTCCAGGTTTTCAGCAGAAAGGATCACTCTTTTTTCGCGTTCTACATTGCTATACCGATATGGGTCATCGAATAAACCCAAGATGTATTTGATTCTCAAAATATTGCGCACCCCTTGATCAATTTGCGCCATGTTAATCCGGTTTTGTTTCACCAATTCCGGCAAGTAATTGTAATAAACTGCACCCTGCATATCCATGTCCACGCCCGCGTTGAGCGCCAGCTCGCCCGCTTCGCGTTCATTGGCAATGATGCCGTGATTCACCATTTCATTGATCGAAGTGTAATCCGTAACCACCAGCCCTTTGAAGCCCCACTCATCGCGCAATACATCGCGCAGCAAGAAAGAATTGCCCGTAGCCGGTACGCCGTCGTATTCATTAAAAGAAGTCATTACCGTGTGAGCGCCCGCTTCTACCGCAGCTTTGTAAGGGGGCAGATACACGTCGCGCAGCATGCGTTCTGACATATCCACCGTGTGGTAATCGCGTCCTGCCTGGGCTGCGCCATAAGCGGCATAGTGCTTCACGCAAGCGAGCACGGTGCTGGCATCGTTGAAATTATCACCTTGAAAACCTTTTACTCTGGCTTTAGCAATGAGCGAACCCAGGTAAGGGTCTTCGCCGGCGCCTTCCGTAATGCGTCCCCAGCGTGGGTCGCGCGCGATGTCCACCATTGGAGCAAACGTCCAGTGCAAACCGGCGGCGGCAGCTTCATTGGCAGCTACGCGAGCCGATTTTTCCATAGCCACTAAATCCCAACTGGCAGCTTCGCCCAGCGGAATGGGGAAAATCGTTTTATAACCGTGAATTACGTCGTAGCCAAAGAGCAGCGGAATTTTCATACGGGTTTCTTCCACAGCGATGCGTTGCAATTCCCGATTGTAAGCAGCCGTGTGCGCGTTGAAAATGTTGCCACATTTACCGGAGCGAATGTCAGCTTTGTACGTGTCGCGCATGGTCGGACCCGTCACTGCCCAATCGCTGGTGAAAAGTGTTAATTGACCTACTTTTTCTTCTAAGGTCATTAATGATAACAAAGAATCAATTTTTCGATCAATCATGGCTTCGCTCATCTTTTGCGAAAAAACGAGCGATGATTGTAACATTAAAATGGCAAATAATAACTTTATTACTAGTTTCATAACATTGGAGTTGATTATAAAATGTGATTGAAATTTTGTGATTGTTAAATAAAAATTGGGTATTCAACCATCAATTATCAATCTACAAATGCGAACTTCTTTTACTGTTTAACTTCGTCCAGCCAGCCACCTTTAAATCCAGCTTTTTTCAAACCATCTATGATATACTTATTCTTTTTCATTACATTCCATATCAAGCCAGAGCGATAATTTTCAATTTGTATTAAAATAGGACCCTGGTCAATGCCAATATAATCGGGATCCACCCAACCGGTCGTGCCATCTTTATTCACAATACTCCAGTTGAACGCATCGGCGAAGCCATATTCCCGATAGATTTTGTCACCGTACTGCTTGTACATTTCGTCGAGCGCAGGTAAGCAAATTTCAGGGGCAAAAGGAACCGAACCGCCCGCCGCCGTTGGCGCGATGGTGCCGTCGTCCACATGATAAAACTGCGCCGCACCTCGCGCACTGTAGCCCATGAAGGCAATATTCGGATTGGCTTTATTTTCATTTCCAGGACCATCACAAGCGGTTAAGCCCCAGATTTTATCACTGTAACCAACATAAGCGCCTGGATTTGTGATGCAATACTGGTGATTGGCATACGTTGCCCGGCGAGAATTTTCAAAATAGTCAATGCCTTTTTCGCGCATGTACGCATCCTGAATGCCCCGAAAATCAATGTACATGTGGGAATACTGATGTCCAAAAAGCGGACCGAAGTTGACATGCTCCTGACCCTGGTAAGTTGCCCATTGGTAATCTTTTGTCCAGGCGTTCCAAGCTTCCGCAGGGATAGGGTGCGTAGGCGAAGCCATTGCCATGATGAGCAGCACCATTGCTTCATTGTAGCCACGCCAGGTCGCATCGAGGAAGCCCCGCTCCGGGTGCCAGCCCATGCTAATGAGGTTGTCTTTTGTCAAAAACCAGTCCCACTCTACCCGTCGATACAGGAAATCGGAGAGGTCGCGAATTTCTTTTTCAACGGGATTTTCTTGGTCAAAATAACTCATGACACTCAAAATGCCCGCCATCAACAAGCCCGTGTCAATCGAAGACAATTCCACTTTTTGGTAGCGCAGCGCCTTATCGAGGGTAAGAAAATGGTAAAAAAAACCTTTGTAGCCAATGACATCCGATTCTTGCGAGCCCTGCGGCAAATCGCGCATGGAGCGCAACGTTTTCAGTACGCGCGCCGCCGCTTGTTCGCGTGTAACAAAACCTCGCTCTACCCCGACGATGTAGCTGGTCAAACCAAAGCCAGTAGCGGCTACACTGTAAAAATCGAGCTTAGGATAACGGTCGAGCACTTGTCCGGAAACGGAGTCGGCTTGTTCCCAAAAAAAGTTAAAGGTGCGGCGTTGCAGATCGTCCAATTTCAACGTCATGCTAGCCGTGTCAAAAGTGATATTTTTGTTTGTAGATTTAGTGATTTGGGGAGGTTGTGGTGTTTGGGGGTTGCAAGCTGCCAATAATAAAAAGGGAATTATCAAGGTAAAGGGTTTGGATATCATCGCTCGGTTGGTATTTTTGTTAAAATCAGGCGGAGGAAACAAGCCTCAAGAGGTCAAATTTTTCGCTTGCTTCTTGTTGCTTGTTTCTTTCCGCTGAATCAAATTACTGTTTTACAAAACGTGCATTGGCAATTAACATACCAGACGCATCATAGCCTGCCAGAATATATACTCCTTTCTGGAGGTGTTCAACCGGAATTGCCAGATTGGTAATGCCATTCGGTTGTACCACAGACAGGCGCTGCCCCATGGCATTGTAAATCACAAACAAGTTGATCTTGTCCGCATTTTGTACGATCAGTTCATTGTAAACCGGGTTTGGCATCACTTTCAAAGCTTCTACCACTACCGGATCGAAAATGCCAGTGGTTGCACAAGAACCTTCACCTACGGTGATATCGTCGAAATAGTAATTTCTAACGGTTGGCGGTTTATTGTCAATGTCAGGAATCATGGTGACGCGTGTGTATTGCGAACCTACGGCAATGTTTTGACCACCTTGCGTTTTGGAGAAATCCCAGGTCAGTTCCTGCCACTGTCCTGGTGTGGTATAAGAAGCACGGATGTCCCCTGAATTTAAAGCTGGTGCAATAGCGCCTTCCATTTTCATCACGAAAGAGTTTGCTACTGGACCCAACACTTTCATTTTCACCGTGCGGCTTGCACCTAATTCAAGCGGTGCAGGCAAGTCGGAGAACATACCCGCAAAATTCTCGCCGTCGTTGGATTCTTTGAATAAACCTACTTTGTCACTCAGGTTAGCGCCGCTCTTATTAGGATTATCTTCAATAGAGAAAGGATCGCTTTCCAGTGCACCATTGGCAAAATATTTCCAGTTGGTCAATGTCAAGTCTGGTGTTTCAAATGTTACAACACAGCCTTTGTAAGGTGCTCTGCGCCATTCCACATCGTCAACATAGTATTTGTCGGCATCTGGATTGTTCACACCGAAATTGAAGAAGATGACCACCGCGCGATGGTTGGCATTGGCTTGACCGCTGAAATCAACCACATATTCTACCCATTCATTGGTGCGGGTCACCTGGCGAGTGGTTTCAAACACCGGAGAAGTACCGCCTTCTAGTTTGAAACCGAGCGGAACTGCTTTGGGCGACCAGATTTTGACATATAATTGGTTGGCATTGGTGAGATTGTAAGCTGTATCCCGACGGAAAACCAGGGCTGCAAAAGGCTCATTGATCGGATCGGTATATTCGCCCACCTTATCCAATGGATTTGGATTGATACCACTTGCATCTGGATTGTTGATGATTCGGAGTGCACTATTGTTGACTGTTGAATTGCGTTGGCAATCAAAATCATCTATAAAATTGATATTGCGAACTGTGCCTTCGCAAGGATCAACCGTAGCGCCACCTTGTAGCAAATTATCAAAAAACCACATATCCGTAGAAGCCAAATCTTTATCAAACACGATGTTAACTGCTTCAAAATCGGTGATCGTTTTGAACGCATCAAAGTTGAAAGAAAGCTGTACCCACTTACCCGTTTCTGCGATTGGGCGCGTCACTTCCTTCAAACCTTGTGTTGGACTAGACATTTGCAGGGTCAGGTTTTTAGCGCCTGCTGGTGCCCAAACTTGCAAGTCAATTTGTGGGAAATCCGTCAGATTGATACTGCTGATTGCTGCTTTCAAACCGCCCAATTTAGAAGAACCTTTGGTGTATTTACCAACTTTATTGGTTGTGTTTACGCCAGTCTTATCTGGGTTGTCAATAGCGCCGCCGAATGTACCAAAAATGGCTTCACTGCCAAGGGATTCCCAAGTAAGTTTTGCCGTAGGCTCAAAATCCTCCAGCGGAGCAGGCACCGATTTTTTCGTAATTTGAATGTCATCAATGTAGTAAATATCACCTGCAGCCATCTCAACGCCGGCATTAAAGAAGAAAACCAATGCTTTGTGATTCGCACCTGCTTGGTCACTAAAATCGATTGTGTATTCTACCCATTTGTTAATTTCTGTTACTTGTACCGGTTTTTCTTTGGGAGGAGAGCCTCCACCTTCCAGTTTCACCAATAAACGTCCTGTTTTTGGTGCCCATACTTTGATTTTTACTTGGTTTCGCTCAGCAGTTAAAGCGATGGGATTGGCAAAAGGAATAACCATTGCATGAAAAGAGCCGTTGCGGTCGGTGTATCTACCCACCCGATCGCTGGTATTGATACCACTCTTATCGGGGTTATCTACCGCCGCAATATCCAGATAGCCCGGATCCCCATAAACGCCGTTTCGCTGGCATTCAAAGTCATCAATGATGTCTGCATTCTTAGCTACACCAGCACAAGCACCACCTTCCTGAATCAAATTGTCGAACAAGTAAGTATCGCTGCTAGCATCTACACCTGGATCAAAAAATAAAATAATTTTATTCAGCGTGGTCATGTTTTTAGCTGCGCTGAAATTAAAAATGTACTCGATCCACTGGTTGGCAACGCCAATTTTCTTGGTTTCTTCAATAAATTCGCCATTGCCTTCCAGTTTTAAAATAAAGGAAGTGCGTACCGGCGACTTCACCAAAATCCGGAATTGGTTGTTCGTGGTCAAATTGAGTGGCTGCGGCAAAGTAGCAATCAGAAGACTGTACCCTTTACCAGCAACTTTGGTGTAAGAACCCACTTTTGCACTAGAATTGACATTCAAAGTGTCACCACCTGCGGGCTTATCCACTACGGTGAGGGTGCTATCGCCAGCATTGTTATTCCATTGTAATTTTGCGCCGCCTTCAAAATCTTCCAGCACGGTTTGGCTGTTGGCGACAATTGCCAGGGCAAAAAGCCACGTGAGCATTAGTAGTAGTCGTTTCATACGATTGTTGCGTTTTTTTTTGTTAATGTTGAATGGTTAGGAGAAAAATGTTATTTGTAAAAAATGTTATTCGTTATTTATTAATTGTCATTCGCTTTAGCATCAGGCATTCCAAACACCCAATAACAAATAACAAATAACCAGTAACTCACTTTACAATCAAAATTTTACGGGTCAGATGCTGTTCGTCAGTACCGATTTTCAAGAAGTACAAGCCATTCTCCAAGTCACGTGTCGTTAATTCAAACTGATGCGTACCAGGAAGCAATTGCGTTTTGGAAAGCGTCTGCCGGAGGCGTCCCCAACAGTCGAGCAACTCCATATAGACTCCGGCAGATTGCAACTGCTCCAAATGTATGAATAGATAATTCTTTGCGGGATTCGGAAAAATTTCCACTTTTGAAAACAACAAAGGGATCTCATGGGTAGAAACGAGGGTAGAATCGGGTACAAACCCCGCTCGTGTCAATCCTTGCTGAATTTCAGCATTTGCCATGAAGTTTTTCCACAATAACTCCGTGCGGTAATTTTCAATCATGCCAATGATCGGTCCTTGGTCAATTGCCAGATAAGAATCTGCGTACCAATTCAATGTTTCGTTGTAAGCGTCATAAAAACCCATCGGTCCCCAAAGTCTTGCACCCAAATTGCGGTAAAAATATTTAAGCGCAGCTATGGATTCGGCAGGTGTGTAAGGCATCGATGCCAGTGCAGCGGTCGGAGCAATGGTGCCGTTGTCGCGGCTGCCGCCTGGTTCGTGTGCGAGGTAGCCTACCAAGGGATCGTCGCTGGCTGTCAAGCCCCAAGCCTGCGCATTGTAGCCTACAAAGTTTTTTGGATTTTCAATGGCATACGCATGGTGAATCAAAGCATGATTGCGATTGCGAATAAAATAATTGGTGTATTCATCGCGTAAATAGCGTGGATCAAAACCCAGATACGAATAATGCGCAAAAAACAAGGGACCACCCAGGCGCGGTCCTACATCTAGCTGCAAACCATAATGAAAACCGCCAAAGCGATAATTGCTGCCCGCCCAGCCTTGTTGGTACAAATTAGAGGGCACCTGATTGGTTGGGGAAGCCAATGCCAATAAATAAACAATGTGTGTTTCGTTGAAACCGCGTATTTGAAAATTGAGTGCAAAACCAAAATTGGGCGACCAGTGCCAATAAAGGACGTTTTGGTTGCCATTTCGATACCAATTCCATTCTACTGCTTCCCAAAGCGCTGTTATTTTGCTGCGCAATTCATTTTCTTCACTCGTATTGCCACTAAAATATTGACGTGCCGTGAGCAATCCTTCCATCAAAAAGGCAGTTTCTACCAGGTCGCCGCCATTATCCTGTGCGCTGAACGGCACCACATTTCCGGTTGCGCCGTTCATCCAGTGCGGAAAAACACCGTGAAAACGATTTGCCGTACTTAGAAAATTTACCATTTTCAACAGCCGCTGCAAACCTTGTTCTTTTGTAATAAAGCCACGTTCAATACCCACTACAATTGCCATCACACCAAAACCCGTACCGCCTATGGTGACCACATCGCCAGAGGTATTGCGTTCGCGTGCAAGTCCAGAAACCGGATGTCCAAAGTCCCAAAAGTACCGGAAGGTGTATTCCTGCACCATGGTTAGCAGTTGCTCATCGGTCATGTCAAAAGTCTGGACTGCCACGGGTGCCGTTGGAGAAGACTCTGTACTGGCGTCGTTTGTTGCAGTGAGTTGATAGCGGAGGGATAAATTCGTCCCCGAAGCGCGGACAAAATCAATGGCTATTGTATCGCTTGCATTCAAAGCACGTACAAATTGAAAATCACCATTTCCAATAGCTCGATAAAGGCGAAAACCTCCCGTATCTGCTCCTTTTTGCCAACGCAATTCTACATGACTGTCATAGCCAAAGGCACGCAGATTGGTGGGCGGGTTAGGCGCGCTTGACGTACTTCTGTATGTTCTGACTTCATCAATATATAAAAGGTGTTCTACGCCATCGGCTGCATCTTGACCAAAAATAATGGCTTTAATCTGGCTAAAATTGATATTGGTTTGATTAGGGTCATTGAAAAAAACTGAAAGTGGCATTTTTATTTGTGTCCAGGTGGCAGCTGCTATGTCATTAGAATAATCGGCAAGGCTGTACTTACGAGATTTGGTATTGCCAGGAGCGCCCTCCATAAAAATCGTAGGCAGGTCTTTTTTTGCAATTCCAGTAGGTGCATATGCCCAAAATGCCAGTGTATCTGTGTTGCGAATGTCTTGAAAAGGAAAGCCAGGTGCAATAACGAGTGCTGACCAATCACCTCCAACCCGCGAAGTCCAACGAAGTCGCAAACTGTTGGTGCCCACATACGCAGAAAGATCGGTTGGAATTTTATCACCTGAAGCGCCTGTTTGTTCGATGGTACTGGGTGCCGTTTTAAAAGCCAATCCACTGTCATAATAGCCAGGGTTATTGCTGTCACGGAAGAAAAAAACGCTCTGTGCATTGACAGTCAACGACACACAAATCAAACTACATACAATGCATAGTCGCAGTTGTTTCATACCATTACCCTTGGCAGATAGCCTTTTTGTTTTTACAATTAAATATCTCTCAAGTGATTACTATCCATATAAAATTAAGCCAGATGAAAAGAAAACGAAAAAAAATGACCTCATCATTTCCTCATCATTGAGAAAAATCACCTCATCATTCCAAAAAATTGAATTTTAAAATTTGCCACAAAATTTTGACAGACAAACTATTAAACTTGATTTGTCAAAAATTAGCACACATCACCTGTGGAAATAAAAATCAGTGGGAGGAAATTGTTTCTCTTTTTAAAATTTCAACATAAAATCGGTAAGATTAATCTCTTCACCCAAGTTCAATTTTCTACGCAAACGATAGCGTTTATTTTCTACGCTGCGGATCGAGATGTTGAGCAAAGGAGCGATCTCTTTAGAGGAAAGATTCATTTTTAAATAAGCTGCTAATTTGAGATCACCAGGCGTCAATTCTGGAAATGCAGCTTTTAACTTTTTAAAAAATTGCTCGTGTACCTGGTTAAAATTCATTTCAAAGACATGCCAATCGTGATCAGAGGAAATATGAGTGTCGATTAAATGTGTAATCTTTTGATATTGCCTGCCCGTGAAATTAATATCTGGGGTGCTTCGCAAGGCTTGTAGCTCTTCCTTAATCTTTAATAAAATCTCATTTTTCTGAATCAAATTCATTGTAGAATTGGCTAACTCTTTGCTTTTATTGATGACATCCGATTGCAATCGCTCGTTGGTAGCTTTAATTCTTTCTTCCTCCAACTGTCTTTCTTTTTCCTCCTCCAAAATTTTCTTATGTTTTTTTAAACGATGCAAATTCCAACGTTCAATCATCCAAACCAAAAGCAAAAACAAAAAAATGTACAGCAACGCCGCCCACCAAGTTTGATACCAGTGAGGTTGAATCACAAAGTGAAAAAGAGCAGGCTGAGACGCCGTTTTGGAGCGCACTTTGAAGGTGTAACGACCCGGAGGCAAGCGGGTAAAATCTTTTTCTGGCACGGTTTGCCAGGCTGACCATTCGGTGTCATATCCTTGTAACAAATAACTGTATTCCGGTACTTGATTGAAAATCGGTTGGGAAAATCGAAACGTAACGTTGTTTTCATTGGCAGCAAACACAAAGAGCGTTGGCTTAGGGCTAATCAATTGTGTTTTTTTGCGATTGGAAATTTCAATTTGGTGAATAATTACTTCTGGCGAATAATGTAATGTAGTGGCTTTTTGTAAATTATTGCGATGCACAAGGGCGTATCCATCATCCAATCCAAATAAATAAAGCGATTCATTTACAGGTATAATGCTCTCAAAATCAGGCGCTAAGGTGATATTAAAATCCACTTGCCGATTATTATAAACATAGCATAATTTATTTCTAAAGATTTTAAACCAATCACCCATCCAGCCATTTTTTAAACTAAAATTGCCAGCTTGGATTAAAGGATTGTCATCACGATGGTAAGGCTCAAATCGGTTTTGCACAGCATTAAAATAAAAAAAGCGATCGTCAGATTTTACAATAATTTGATTGTCAAAAGATTCAATATCTAATTTAAATTCACTTGGTAAGCCGTCCGAATTTTTATAGCCATATAAATTGCTCACCGCTTGCAAATTGTCATCCAGTTCAATCCGATATAATCCGCGATAAGGATTAACTGCCCAAATTTGATTAGGATGATCCAACATGATTTTATTTACCGGATCGGTAAATCCTGCGATGCGATGCGACAATTGCCAGTTTCCCTGCGCATTTTTAGTCAGCACCACCAAGCCGGTATAAGTGCCTTGCAATAAGGTATCCGGTTTACCAGGATAAGCCAGGGTTGTCCAGCCGCCGGTGATGTTAGAAATGAGGGAAGCGGAGTTGCCCTCGATTAAAAAAGTACCATCATTATGACCAGCAAGGAGTTGCCCATCAAAGACTTTCAGTTCCCACACCTGACCTTGTGTGCCTTTAATGAGTTGAAAATCAGCATCTAACGTTGATGATCGCCAGGGTTTTGCAAAAACACCTTGGTTGGAGCCAATGTACAAGTAGCCTTGGTGAAGAGCAGCTGCGTACACCGTGCCCACCGTGCCATTTTTATCTTTAAAAAAAACAAGCGGACTACTGAGTTCTATTAAATCAATGCCTTTATCCAAGCCAACCCAAAGGTCTTTTGCTTGATCTTCGTATAATGCAAGTACCGTGTTATTTTGTAATCCATTTTTTTGATTAATATGATATAAAATGTCACCGTTGTCATTAATAATATAAACACCATTTAAAATAGTGCCCAGCGCCAAAAGTCCATTTGATAAAACAATTCCTTTGTTTAACTGGTTGGTTATTAGGTGGTTTTGAACTTCGCATTGCCAGGGAGAAAAATTTCCATTACCATCATATTTGAAAATTCCATCATTGGATGTTCCCACTAAAAATTGCTCATTGCCGATTGGCAAAATGCACATTACTTGCTTGTTTGCTAATACCTCACTACCGCGAATCAATTCAAAGCCATTCGAAGTGTATTCGTACACGCCGCGACCAATCACCGGAATGAGTAACTTGCCTTGCACCTGCTGCATAAACATGATGGCATTAGGCGGTACTATTTTTTTGACGGTTTTATAATCATATTGGTAAATATTAGAAAAAGATTGAAAATATACTAGACTGTCTTTTATTAAAATATGCCAAATTTCTTCTTTTTTCAAAGCATTATTGCCAAGCAGCGGCATTAAAGATTGATATTGCAAAATTCCATTCTGCGATTGCCAATAGCCCAATTCCTCGAAGCCGCCGGTAAAAATATTTCCCTTTGAGTCGCAAGCCACGGCACGGGTGGTCTGGCGATTGGGTAGGGGAGTGGTGTTCCACGCGCTTCCATTGAACTGCACCAAACCCGCATTATTGCCAAAATACATCACGCGATTGGACGATTGACTCACCGCCCAGTTTTGATTGTAAGCTTGGTATTGGTCTTTGGTAAAATTAATAGTGCGGGGTGTCTCCTGCGCGAAGAGCCATGCTGAGTAGAACAAACAGAACAGAATGGAACCAAATGATCTTTTCAAAGCTTTTGATGAATTTACAAAATATCTTTCAACAAAAATAAAATTTTTGTGCAGAAAATGCCAGAAATTCGGCCCAGGGTTCCCAAGTAGCTATTCACTTAAACCTTTTGCTTTAAAAAATGACTCGTATCCTCACGCGTTCCATCTGGATTTTATCGCTGGTGAGCTTGTTTACCGACTTTGCCAGCGAGATGTTGTATCCTATTATGCCATTGTACCTGCGGGAAATTGGCTTTTCGATGGTACTCATTGGCTTTCTGGAAGGTATGGCAGAAGCTGTGGCAGGCTTGAGCAAAGGTTATTTTGGGCAGCTGTCGGATGCATGGAACCGCAGAGTGCCTTTTGTACAATTGGGATACGCTTTGAGCGCCATCTCCAAACCCATGATGGCAATTTTGACAACGCCGCTGTGGATATTCAGCGCGCGCACGCTCGACCGGCTGGGAAAGGGCTTGCGTACAGGGGCGCGAGACGCACTCCTCTCCTTGTACACAACGCCTGCGCACAAGGGCAAGGTTTTTGGCTTTCATCGCTCGATGGATACTTTTGGCGCGGTACTTGGGCCCTTGACTGCCCTGGCTTTTTTGCATTTTTACCCACATCAGTATCAAATGCTTTTTCTGCTGGCACTTTTGCCAGGTATTGTCGCAGTAGCCATTACTTTTTTATTGAAGGAACAAAAAGCGCTTTTGCCAGAGCAACCTTTCCGGTATTCATTTGCTGCCTTTTTACAATATCCCTGGCGAAGCGCGGCGGCGTATCGGCGCTTGTGGCTAGGCTTGGTGTTGTTTGCCTTATTTAATAGCTCCGATGTTTTTTTACTTTTGATGTTAAAACAAAAGGGTTTTGCCGACAGCACAATGCTGATGGTGTATATTTTTTACAACCTGGTGTTTGCATTACTGGCGTATCCGATTGGTCATTTGGCAGATAAATTCGGATTAAGAAATACCTTCGTTGCCGGGTTAGCCGTGTTTGCCATCGTGTATGCGGGTATGATATATGCGCATCAGCCCTGGGCGTTGTGGTTGCTTTTTGGGCTGTATGGCTTGTATGCAGCCGCTACGGAAGGAGTTGCCAAAGCCTGGATCAGCAATTTGGTAGCGCCGCAGGAACTCGGCACCGCGATTGGCACGTATGAAGCATTCAGGAGCCTGGCAGCCATTCTGGCGAGTACGCTGGCAGGTGCCATCTGGCAATTGATTAGCCCTGCTACAACTTTTCTGGTGACAGCAATAGCAACAACGGTGCTAATTCTCTATTTTCGCGTCGCTACCATGAATATTGGAAAAGTTTCTTAATCTCACGTTTACGAAACTTCAAAAGTTTCGTAAACGTAAAAGAAACTTGGTACTCAAAACCTCAAATGCCCATGCTACACTGCTTTTACAGATCAAAAGGCGAAATTCTGTCGGTGACCGACCTTCAAAAAATGGAGGCAATTAGCGCCGAAGACATTCTTTGGGTGGATTTGCTCAATTCCCCGGAGGAAGAAAAGGTGTTTGTAGAGCAAAAACTAGGCATTGAATTGTTTACCCGGCAAGAGGCGGAAGAAATTGAAAGTAGTTCTAAATATTTTGAAAGTGAAGACGAAATCAACGCGAACTTAAATTATATTTTTAGAAAAGAAGACAATACGTATGCGGTTGATCCTGTGTCATTTATCTTAAAATCAAAAAAACTGATTACACAAAGGAATATTCCACTGCGTTCTTTTGATGACGTGAAAAGATTGTTGCGCATCAGCCGCCGTGCCTCGTTTCAAGGGCATAATATTTTTTTGCTTATGTTTGAAACCCGCATTGATATTGAGGCGGACGTGCTGGAGGACTTATCCAAAAAGATTTATGCCGTCGGGCGCCAGCTCGCACTCGACCAGCGTATGGACGAAGATGTGTTAATTGAAATTTATAACTTGCAGGAAACCACCATTTTATTTCGCGAAAGTACCAGTGAATTAAAACGCCTTTTTTCTTCTTTGCTGCGCAGCGATTATTATCCAAAAGACGAATACGAAAAAATTCGAGTACTCATCAAAGACGCTGATTCTTTGCTCGGACATACTTCTTTTAACTTTGAACGATTGGAATATTTACAAAATACATTCCTTGGTTTGGTGGACATTGAACAAAACAAAACCATCAAAATTTTTACGGTCGTAACCGTCGTGTTCATGCCGCCTACGCTCATCGCCAGTTTGTACGGGATGAATTTTCATGTCATGCCAGAGTTGAGTTGGAAATTTGGATATCCCTTTGCGCTCTTGCTCATGGTGATGTCGTCTTTGCTGACGCTCTACTATTTCCGACGACAAAAATGGCTATGACGTAGCGCAGGCTTTAGCCTGCCTTTCGTCACTCAGGCTTTAGCCTGAACGTGAAGGTGGTTCTGGTAATCGTCATTCAGGCTTTAGCCTGAACCCCAGCCTGCATCACAAAATATCTTTTTTCCTGAAACGTTCCCTTTGATACATATTCTTAAAACAACGCAATCCGCTATGAAAAAAATACTGCTCGGAATCTGTTTATTACTTGCATTTGAATCTTTTGGACAAAAGACGATCAAACTCGCCCTGCTCAAATACAACGGCGGCGGCGACTGGTACTCAGTGGTGGATGCAATGCAAAACCTAGCCGATTTTTGCAATGTGCAATTAAATATGAATATTGATAAAAACTATGCAACAGTAGAAGTGGGCAGCGCGGAGATTTTCAACTATCCCCTCCTCTTTATGACCGGTCATGGTAACATCGTTTTTTCCGATGCCGAGGCTTCTAATCTGCGCAACTACCTACTCGGCGGTGGCTTTCTCTTTGTCGATGACGACTACGGCATGGCGCCTTATTTCAAAGTAGCCATTAAAAAAGTATTTCCAGAAAAGGAATTGGTAGAATTGCCATTCCAGCATCCGGTGTATCACCAAAAATATGAATTTAAAGATGGCATGCCTAAAGCGCACGAGCACGACCAAAAACCGCCGGTGACATATGCAATCCTGCACGAAGGCAGAGTGGTATGTATTTTTTCGGAAGAAAGCAACATCAGCGATGGCTGGGAATCGCCCGAAGTACATAATGACCCCGAAGCTGTGCGCCGCGTTTCTTTACAAATGGGCGCCAATATTGTGCAGTTTGCATTTACGCAATAGGATTGTTAAATAAATCTTAAAACAAGCGAACCGCTTTAAACTTAGATTGGTTAGCATCGTCCAAAGTACAAATTTACAAAACAAAAACCTTTGACTATGAAAATCAATGTATTTGCTGTTCGTCTTTTTGTTGTAGGTATTTTTGTATTAGCTTTTTTTGTGTTGACTCCTGCTTCTGCACAAGCACAAACGGCTGACAAAATTGAAAACAAGGTGGACCGTGCTGAAAATCGGGCAGATCGTAAGGAAAACAAGCGGGATCGCGCTGAAAACCGCGTCGACCGCCGCGAGGATGTGCGAGACAAAAAAGAAGACGTGCGCGACGCACAACACGATGGTGGCGTGAAAGACAAAATCGAAGATCGGAAAGACTTTAAAGAGGATGTACGTGATAAAAAGGAAGATCGTCGGGATCGTCGCGAGAACAAAATTGACCGCGCTGAAAATAAAGCAGATCGTCGGGAAAATCGCAGAGACAGAAAGAATTAGGAAAACCAAATTGAAAAGAGAATCGTCAGATGGCTTGTTGCCGTCTGACGATTTTTTTATTAAGCTTGCAAATGCGCCTCTGAAGTGATCAGAATGCTTAATGCTTTAGAAACAATACAGTTTTGTTCGGCATCTTTTACAATTGCCTCAAAATCAGCCACATTAATGTCAGGTACAACGCCAGTGATGTTCAAATGAATACCTGTAATCGCCCCGTTTTCCATGGTCAATGTCGCTTGCGTATCCAATGAAGTAGGGGTGTAATTGCTGCGTGTCAACTGAGCGCCGACTGCCATTGTAAAACAGCCCGCGTGTGCTGCTGCTAATAATTCTTCAGGATTGGTGCCCGCTTCGCCTTCTTCAAAGCGCGTTTTAAAAGAATAATTTTGCTGATTCAGTACGCCGCTTTGGGTGCTGAGGTTGCCTTTGCCGTCTTTGAGCGTGCCTTCCCAATGGGCGCTTGCTGTACGTTTCATGTTGTCTGGTTTTTTTATTTAGAGAATAGGATATTTATTGTAATCGGTGATCTGTTGTTCGTTATCGGTTAACCGTTAACAAATAACAGATCAATAACAGCTTTACTAACATCTAAGGCAACAATAGGCATCGTACATTGGTTTTGTCAGAAGTTAAAATTAGTTTTAACCCTATCATTAGAACTTTGGGTTTGGTTTGCATTTTTGAAGTAAATACTTGCTTTGAGCAAAGCCTGGGTTTATTTTGTTGTATTGTAAAAAACAGCCAACATGAAATTTGGAAAATTGCCAGATGTGACCGATGTTGATTTTTCAATGCCTTGCGACATGCCTGGCACCAAGGAAGCCCTGGGCAAAACCAAGAGGAAGCGCGATCAAGTGCAGTTTTACATGGGCGGCACGGGCTGGGCTGTCAAGGAGTGGGTGGGTAACTTGTTTCCGGCAGACGCCAAGCAGAAGGATTTTTTAAAACATTATTCCCGACAGTTCAACACGGTGGAAATGAATACCACGCATTACCGCATACCAACGGCTGCGATGGTAGAAAAATGGAAAACCGAATCGGAGGCTGATTTTAAATTTTGTCCGAAAATACCACAAGTGATTAGTCACAGCGCTGATCTTGGCGTGAATGCTGGCTTAATCGAGTCATTCACAAGTGCCATCGAGGGTTTAGACGAAAAGTTAGGCTCCTGCTTCATGCAAATGCCGCCCTATTTTGGCGCAGATCGCTTGTCGGTTTTAGAAAATTTTTTAAAATATTTTCCGCAGCGGATTCCGCTGGCAGTAGAAGTACGGCATGAAAGTTGGTTCAACAGCATTAAAAATGCCACTCAGTTATTTAATATTTTAGAAAAATATAATATTTCAACAGTCATCACCGATGTGGCGGGGCGGCGGGACGTACTGCACATGCGCTTAACGACCAAAACGGCGATGATCCGATTTGTAGGTAATGGTTTGCATCCTACTGATTTTACCAGGTTGAATGACTGGATGTGGCGCATTGATAGCTGGTACGAGCAAGGTTTGGAAACGGTCTATTTTTTTCTGCACGAACCAGAAGAAACACAGGTGCCAGAGCTGGCTTCTTATTTATTGAAAATCCTGAAACCTTTTCCACGCTACCAAATTAGAGGTCCTAAAAACTGGGAGGAAAAAACAGGGCAGCAGATCAGCTTATTCTAAAATTTAATTTTTATAAAAAACGCAAGCATTCCGCCCTTTCAAGTTGCTACGATTCTTAAAAAATCTCTACATTTGGTTGCCTTTTTAAAACCTAAACCACCCAAACCGTGACAAAATCGAGCTTGACAATTAATAAAGAACTATTGGCTATCGAAGAAAATCTGCCCTACATCCATCGCGATATTAGCTGGCTTTCTTTTAATTATCGGGTTTTGCAAGAAGCCAAAAACCCCGCTGTGCCGCTGTTGGAGCGCCTCAAATTTTTAGCCATTTATAGTTCCAATCTTGACGAATTTTTTCGGGTGCGCGTTGCCTCGCATCGCCGATTGATGAAAGCGGATAAAGGCACCAAAAAAGAATTGGGATTTTCGCCAAAGGCGGTGGTGAAAGAAATACAAAAAATCGTAATAAAACAGCAAGTCGAAGTTAGTAAAATTTTTGAAAAGCAACTGGTGCCAGAGCTGCGCAAGCAAAATATTTTCATCTTGCGCCGATTGGAATTGAACGAAGAACAAAGACGCGATGTGGATGAATATTTCAGAAATTATTTGTTGCCATACGCGCAGCCGGTGCTGATTGTAAAAGGGAAAATTCGACTTTTTTTGAATAATGCCGCTTTGTACCTCGCGGTTTGGATGCACGAAAAAGGGCAGGAAAATCCAAGCGATCAATATGCCATTGTCAAAATTCCTTCCGATCACCTGCCACGTTTTCACGAATTGCCGCCATCGGCATCGGGCAGGCACGACTTGATTATGCTCGACGATATTGTGCGCTACAATATTGAAAAAATGTTTCCAGGTTATAATATTCGCGACACCTTTTCAATCAAATTGACTCGCGATGCCGAAATGATTCTGGACGAAGAATTTTCAGCAGATGTGGTCAATAAAATTCGCGAAAACCTAGACAAACGCCACGTGGGCTCGCCCTCACGCTTTGTGTATGACCGCGAAATGCCACCTGCCATGCTCAACTTTTTGGTGGAAGTCATCAATGAAGAGCGCGAAGAAGAGGACGACGAAGATGATTATAAACTTGATAAATACAGCCTGCTGAGTGAAGGACGCTATCATAATAATTTTGATTTTTTCAAATTTCCCGATTTTGGGATGAGCTACCTCAAAAATCCGCCACTGACACCTATTCCTTATCGCCCCTTGGAAGAAGTAAAAGATTTTTTTGATGCCATTGCTGCGCAAGATCATTTGATTTATGCGCCTTTTCATTCTTATCAATCAGTGATTCGGCTGTTTGAAGAAGCTGCGGATAATCCAAAAGTGACGCACATCAAGCTCACGCATTACCGTGTGGCGCGCAACTCGCGCATCATGCAGTCGCTCATGCGTGCAGCAAAGTCAGGCAAACAAGTATCGGTCGTGGTAGAGGTGAAAGCTCGATTTGACGAAGAAGCCAACCTGGTTTGGGGCGAAAAATTGGAGCGGGAAGGTGTTGCTGTGCATTTTATCAAAGACCCCATCATAAAGGTACATGCCAAGCTTGCGCTGATTCGCTGCAATGAAGGCAATACCTCGCGGATGTACGCCTATTTGGCAACGGGCAATTTTAATGAAGATACGGCACGTGTTTACACAGATTTTGGATTATTTACAGCAAATAAAACATTGGCAACGGAAGTAGCTCGTGTGTTTTCTTTTTTAGAAAGTGGCGTTCGTCCGGTACAACCTTTTGAACATTTGTTGGTGGGGCAGTTTAATTTGCGTTTGGAATTAGAGAATCTCATTCAATTTGAAATTCAGGAGGCAAAAGCCGGAAGACCTGCTTCTATGATTCTGAAAATGAATAGCTTGCAAGATTTGCAGATGATAAAATTGTTGTATGAAGCCAGTCAGGTAGGTGTGAAAATTCAGTTGATTATTCGAGGCATTTGTTGCCTGGCACCGGGCGTAAAAGGATTGAGCGAAAACATCGAAGCCATCAGCATTGTCGATCGGTTTTTGGAGCATGCACGGGTATTTATTTTTCATCATGCTGGCGAGGAGCAGATTTATTTATCGTCCGCCGATTGGATGGTGCGCAACCTGAGTCATCGGGTGGAAACGGCGTTTCCCATTTACAGTGACACGTTGAAAGAAGATATTAAGGATTATATTCAAATTCAACTGAATGACAATGTGAAAGCGCGTATTTTGGATAAGGATTTTTCTAATGCGTATTATAAAAACAATTTTGACCTTGCCATCCGATCTCAATTAGAAACTTATTATTATGTAAAGCGCAAATCTGGTTCTAAATAAGGCATTTTGTTTTAATGATAGATTTTTTTTTTTTTGAACTAAGCAGCGATTCAAAATAGGGTAGAACTAAACAAGTAATGCTAGGGAAAAAAGAAAGGTTAAATTAGCGAAA
>CAZFBN010000080.1:22676-24998 GCA_964517145.1 uncultured Saprospiraceae bacterium | reverse complement strand
CCAGTAAAATTCCGACGGTTTTAAGTGCTTTCATACAAATTAGAATAGGATTTAGATAAACATTTGTTTGAATGCGAAACAAATATATGAAATAATTCAAACAAAAAGTTTGTTTGATGTGTTAATTTTTTCGAGAAAACATAAATTTTTTTAAAACTTCTCGGTGAGGTATTTCCAATATCGCCGCGGCACATGCTGCAAGTGCAATTTCATATTTCTGCGTTCGGGAATATTCACACTGGTGAAATAATCTTTCCAAAGTGCTTGATAATCAGTTTCTTCCGATTGTAAAATATCTTGGGACAACTGCTGCAATTTGCGATGATTGTCCACATCAAATGTTACAAATTCAATTTTTTCCTGATTGTAATAAATGCCATAATGGCGTTTGCTATCATAAATCACCCAATCCTGCGCCGCATATCTTTTCTCAAAATGCGCGCCAATCAAAGGCAACACGTTAAAATCGGGTTCAATGACTGCGTAATACAAATCATCTTGAGTCCGCTGAAACCGCACGAAGGCGTGCATGCGGTGTACCTCGCGCCCCATTTGTTTATTGATCTGTTGTAATTTTAAAACGATTGGATCGGCGAAATTTTCTTCAATATTTTCCGCACTTTCCATTGCCTTTTTAATAAAGGTGTAAATCAGCATTTCGATGCCCGCTTGTTCCGACAAAAAACAACGATACAACATGTGCGCCGCCTGCGGGGAAGTCTTTTTCAAAATGCCTTGCCGGACGCGCTCGGCGTAGGCGAGATTGGTAACGGTAGGAATCGGACTGGCAAATAATTCTTCTGAAAAATGTGTTTCTGTTTGAAAATCAGTCGCTTCTATTTTTAAGCGGTAGCTTTCAAAAATGGCGGAAAGTAAGCCTTCGTAAGTGCCATCGTAGAGGAACAGGGTAGAGGGTGAAGGGTAGAGGGATTCCCTCATGGCAGTTGCATTTTATTTATTTTTTCTATATAAATTCTCTTATTGTCGCAATTGGAAAAAAAGAAAGTCTGCGAAAATCCGTGTCGTCAGCGTTCCCATTAATGTCCTGAAGGGTATGCTCTACGGGAAAATCCCTCTACCTTCTTCCCTCTTCTAAAACAAACTCAACTGCACTTTTTGTGGCTTCTCATGCAAAATACGCTGCCTTACCAGATTCGGGTCGAGTCCATTATTGATAAAAATTTTATCTGCACAAATCAAAAAATACTTCGCCCGCTTCATCGCAATGCCAAATTTTTCAAGGTGTTCGTAGCGCAGCTTTTTAAATTTTCGAGCAGACACAATTTTTTGTGCCGATTTCAACCCAACGCCCGGAATCTTCAGAATCAGTTCATAATCAGCCACATTCACATCTACCGGAAATAAATGCGGATGACGCAATGCAAATGATAGTTTCGGATCGACTTCCAAATCCAGCGCCGGATGCGCCTCATTTACAATCTCTTCCACTTTAAATCCATAAAAACGCAGCAGCCAATCGGCTTGATACAAACGGTTTTCGCGCACGAGCGGCGGTTGTTTCAATGCTGGCAAACGATTATCCTCGCTGATTGGAATGTAACCCGAATAATAAACGCGCTTCAAATTTTTACCTTGGTACAAATCATTCGCCAGATTCAACACCTGCAAATCATTTTCCGACGTCGCGCCAACGACCAATTGCGTGCTCTGCCCCGCAGGCGCGAAGCTAGGCGCGTGTTTGAATAATTTTCGTTCTTCTTTATTGGCAAGGATGCCGTCGCGCAGAATGCCCATCGGTTCGAGCACATCTTTGTAATTTTTCTCGGGAGCAACCTTTTGCAAACTCATTTCCGACGGAATCTCAATGTTGACACTCAGGCGATCTGCGTATAATCCCGCTTCTTTCAGCAGTTCCTCGCTCGCGCCGGGAATCGCCTTCAAATGAATGTATCCATTATAATTATGCACCGTCCGCAGTTCCTTGGCAATGCGCACCATCCGCTCCATCGTGTAATCGGCATTTTTAAAAATACCCGAACTTAGGAACAAACCTTCTATATAATTGCGGCGGTAAAAATTCATCGTCAGTTCCACCACTTCCTTCACCGTAAAAGCGGCGCGTTTCACGTCATTGCTGCGGCGGCTCACGCAGTACGCACAATCGAAAATGCAGTGGTTCGTCAGCAAAATCTTGAGCAGCGACACGCAGCGCCCGTCCTCCGTGTAGGTATGACAAATGCCCATGCCGTCGCTATTGCCAGTGCCGCCGGGGCGATTTTGGCGCTTGCTCCCGCTCGAGGAACAGGACACATCGTACTTCGCCGCGTCGGCGAGGATTTTGAGTTTTTCGCGGATTCGTTC
>CAZFBN010000080.1:0-22576 GCA_964517145.1 uncultured Saprospiraceae bacterium | reverse complement strand
GCCTCTAATTTAAAAGTAAATGTTTGATAAAACAGCATTGCAAGAGAAGTGTTGCAAAATTTTGACACAAATTATTTGTATTAACAGCCATTTAAAATTTTTAAGAAAAAATGATTGGCTTTTATGTAATTCTAAAATCCCCTGCATCCTTTTAATAAAAATTAAAACCTTATGAAAAAATTACTTTTCCTTTTAGCCGCTACGGCGCTATTTTTTGCTGGGCAAGTAAATACAGTGAGAACCATTACCGGAAAGATTACGGATACGTTAGGCAACCCGTTAATTGGCGCTTCCATCTTGGTAAAAGGCACTACGACAGGCACTGTTTCCGATGTAGATGGAATATACACAATTCCCGTTCCCGATGATGCGAAAATGTTGACTTTTAGCTATACTGGGTTTGCAACACAAGAAATAAACATCGGGAAATCTGACGTAATTAATGTAATAATGCAAGAAGATACATCTCAACTAGAGGAAGTGATTCTTGCAGGAGGGGGATTCAGAATACCTAGGAAAGTAGAATCAATAGATGATAATACTGAACCACTTATTAAACAAGATAATGCTCTTCAAGGTAGAATTGCAGGGGTACAAATCGCTGGCAACGACAAAAAATCGGAAAGAGCAAAAATTGTGATTCGAGGACAGTCAAGTATATCAGGTGCTACTCCAGGCTTCGCTCCACAATCCTATCAAGCTAAACCTCAGACTGAAAACTACGAGCAATTCAACACCGAAGACTACGACGCCATCGTAGAAAACCGTTTTTATGAAGTGACGCAAAATCCGCTTTCCACTTTTTCGATTGATGTGGATGCCGCTTCGTACAGCAACATGCGCCGTTTTATCAAAAATGGGCAGAAACCGCCGAAAGATGCCGTGCGCATTGAGGAATTGGTGAATTATTTTGACTATGAATACCCGGAGCCAAAGGGTGAGCACCCGTTTGAAGTGATTTCCGAGATTTCCGAGTGTCCGTGGCAGCCGAAGCATCAGCTTTTGCACGTGGGCATGCAGGGCAAGCACATTCCGACCGAAAATTTACCGGCGAGTAATCTGGTTTTTCTGATTGACGTGTCGGGCAGTATGGATATGCCGAATAAATTGCCGCTCGTGCAGGCTTCGATTAAGTTGCTGACCGATCAATTGCGTGAGCAGGATCGCGTGGCGATGGTCGTTTATGCGGGTGCGGCGGGTTTGGTGCTGCCTTCGACTTCGGGCGCGGATAAGCGCAAGATTAAAGATGCATTGGATCAATTGAAAGCGGGCGGTTCAACGGCGGGCGGCGCGGGTATCAAATTGGCTTATGAAGTAGCGCGCGAACATTTTATTAAAGGTGGTAATAATCGTGTAATATTGGCAACCGATGGTGATTTCAACGTGGGCGCGAGCAGCGATGCCGACATGGTACAACTTATTGAAAAAGAGCGGGAAAGCGGCGTTTTTCTCACGGTCTTAGGCTACGGCATGGGCAATTATAAAGATAATAAAATGCAGCAATTGGCGGATAAAGGCAACGGCAATCATGCGTACATTGACGACATCAGCGAGGCGAAAAAAGTACTGGTGAATGAATTTGGCGGTACGATTTTTACCATTGCAAAAGATGTAAAATTGCAGATAGAATTTAATCCGGCGAAGGTAAAAGGCTATCGTTTAATCGGTTATGAAAATCGCATATTAAATAAAGAGGATTTTAATGATGATAAAAAAGACGCGGGCGAACTCGGCGCAGGTCATACCGTGACGGCTTTATACGAAATTATTCCCGTCGGCGTGGAAAGTGAATTCTTGGCAAAAGTAGATGATTTAAAATATCAAAAAGGTGATTTAAAAGTAAATAACAATTCTAAAGAATTGTGTACCATTAAATTACGTTATAAAAAACCGGATGGCAACGTAAGTCAGTTGATTGAAAAACCGGTTATTAATACCAATATTACCCTCCAAAAAACCAGTGATAATTTCCGTTGGTCGGCGGCGGTGGCGGAGTTTGGTATGCTGCTGCGGCAAAGCGAATTCAAAGGCGACGCGACGTATCCCCATTGCAAACAACTCGCCGAAAGCGCGAAAGGCAAGGATGAAAATGGCTATCGGCGGGAATTTATTGAGATGATCGAGGTGATGACGAGTGTGGATGTAGTGCAGCGTTAAACGCTGCCTGACGTAGCACAGCCTTGAAGGCTGTGCTACAATAATGCCTGTAAATCTGAATGTACATACGTAAACTGCCACTCCTGCCATTCTTTCACCAACTTTGCCTTTACCGGGTTATTCGCAATGTAACGCACAATATTATGAAACTCCTTTTCATTGCGTACCAGATGATCGTAACTCTCGCCTTGCCAGAATTTTCCTTTACGATTTAGCACTTGATTAGCGGCGTAAGCGCTTCCCCCTTTGATATAATTCATAATTTTTGATAAAGGCTTATATTCAGGATGCACTGCTTTTTCTGACAATTGAACAGCGGTATCAATCAACAAATGAAAGTGGTTAGGCATAATACAAAAAGCGGAAAGGGTGTAATAAATGGCATCATATTGGTGAAGTTTTTCAAATAATATTTTGCCAATTGCTTCCTGCCTGAGCCAATCCGGTCCGTTGAGCGTCTGGTCGAGGTAATCGTCAATACGTTTAAAATAGCGTTTTTGAATATTAGTGAGTAAATTTTTCCGTTCTTCGGACAACAAAAGGTTCTTACGTAATGTATTTTCTGGATTCGTTATCAAATGTCTCAACACTTCTTTTTGATCTTTTTCCTTTTCTGCTTGCCATTCTTTTAACAAAGGCAAAGGCAGGGTATCTGCCAGCCGGGCGGTTATAAAAAAAGTGCCGCCGGGCGGAACGATGTGGGGTAAGTTGCGTTTGTAATACGTCTTGTGCATGTAACTTGTAATTGTTACATTTTTGGACGTAGAATTTGGGGAAAAGTAACAGTACGGCTCTGAAATTGTAAGATAACACTGCCTAAAGGCTGATGTATGTAACTGCTTTCAGTGCTTAGGTCAGCCTAAAGGCTGATGGACGAAAGGCAGCGTACGCCATAGGCGTCCCTTCGGGAAACGCTGCACTACGATTTCCGCTTCCTCGTTTGCTTCGCTTTCACCTTGTTATTTACTTCCGGTGTAAATACGACCATCGCCAGTGGGGGTAATTTAATGGTGAGGGAATGCGCACGCCCGTGCCAATTATCTTCTACTGCTTCCAGATTTTCATTGACATGATAGCCGCTACCGCCGAAGTCTTTTACATCACTATTTAATATTTCTTTCCAGGTATCGTTATTGGGCACGCCAATTTTATATTCCTCCCGCAAAACCGGCGTTAAATTACACACCACTACCACTGGCGCATCGCCCTCCTCGCCCTTGCGCAGGAACGACAACACACTGTTCTGATAATCGCTCAGGTCAATCCACTCAAATCCTTCCGGTGAAAATTGCTTTTTATATAATGCCGGGGTATTTTTATAAAATTCATTTAATTTTTTAATCCAGGCTTGCATGCCATGATGATAATTGAATTGCGTGAGCCACCATTCCAAGCCGCGCTCGATATTCCATTCACTCGTTTGCCCAAATTCGCCGCCCATGAATAATAATTTCGTGCCAGGGTGCATAAACATGTAACCAAATAAAGTCCGTAAATTTGCGAATTTTTGCCATTCATCGCCCGGCATCCGCTGTATTAAAGAGCCTTTACCGTGCACCACTTCATCGTGCGAAAGCGGCAACATAAAATTTTCGGTAAAAGCATAAATAATACTAAATGTAATTTTATTATGATGAAATTTCCGATAAACGGGGTCTTCTTTAAAATAGTTAAGCGTATCATGCATCCAGCCCATCATCCATTTCTGACCAAAGCCCAAACCGCCTGTATAGGTTGGGCGCGACACACCCGACCAGGAAGTGGATTCTTCGGCAATCGTCACTGCATCGGGAAATTCACGATACACCATTTCATTAAATTCGCGCAAAAACGAAATCGCTTCTAAATTTTCATTGCCACCATATTTATTCGGAATCCACTCACCCTGCTTACGAGAATAATCCAAATACAACATCGAAGCCACCGCATCCACGCGCAAGCCATCCGCATGATATTTTTCCAGCCAGAATAAAGCATTGGAAATCAAGAAGCTACGCACTTCATGTCGATCATAATTAAAAATATAACTTTTCCAATCCGGGTGGAAGCCTTTTCTTGGATCGGCATGTTCGTACAAATGCGTGCCGTCAAAATCCGCCAAACCGTGCGCATCGCTTGGAAAATGCGAAGGTACCCAATCGAGAATAACGCCAATGCCCGCCTGATGAAAGGCATCCATCAAGTACATAAAATCCTGCGGCGTCCCAAATCGACTCGTCGGCGCGAAGTACCCCGTAATTTGATAGCCCCACGACGGAAAATAGGGGTGCTCCATCACCGGCATCATTTCTACATGCGTGAAACCCATATCTTTCACATACGCCACCATTTCATCCGCCATTTCACGATAACTCAATGATTCTAAGCCATTTTTGCGTTTCATCCAGGTACCGAGGTGCACTTCATAAACCGAGTAAGGTTTGTTCAAACTCGCCGTTTCTTTGCGCTGCTGGAGCCACGCCTCGTCCTTCCATTGGTAATCCAAATCCCACACGATGGACGCCGTATTGGGCGGAATTTCCCAGAATAAAGCAAACGGATCGCCTTTTTCTAAATTTCTACCAGCTTGAGTTACAATATGATATTTGTATAATTCGCCTTTTCCAATGCCCGGAATAAAGCCTTCCCAAATGCCTGAGCTATCCCAGCGCGGCGCGAGCGGATGCGAGGTGCGATTCCAGCTATTAAAATTGCCTTTGACGGAAACGGTTTTAGCACTCGGTGCCCAAACCGCGAAGTACGTGCCTTTTTCGCCTTCTACTTCCACCAGGTGGCTGCCCAGTTTTTCATACAATCGGAAATGCTTGCCTTGACGAAATAAATGAATGTCAAAATCGGTAAAGAGAGTGTGATGAACGACGTTAGCCATTTTCGTTGTGTTGGTGTGTTAAAGTGTGCATGTGTTACATCCTGACAGCTATCGCATATGTGTAAAATAAATTATTCGCTTTACTTTGATTTTTAGACACATAGCTAATTTTAGCTCTTTTATTTCTTTCTTTGTTACTTTTGGCATCGCCCCAAAAGTAACCAAAAACGCCCGGCAAATCAAATCCCTTCGGATGATTTGCCGGGCAGCCGCCACGCCGAGTATTTCATTGTAGCCTGCTGCAAAATAACGAAATACGATTTCATTGCGCGACGTTGACACGCATGCGATGGCTATCAGGATGCACACAGCGTCACGAAAGTACAAAAAAAGTGCCTATTTACAACAGTTGCTGATGTTTTCCCCAAATTTGCCGATATAATTCTTGAAACTGGCTTGAATTGCTTATTTTGTTGAGATTCAATTGATTTACAAACGAAAAACTTCGCTACGGGTCTGATTATTTTTTTAGTTGTTATTGTGTTACTTGGCGCCTGAGTGGTATCTTCCCTGGCGGAAGTGGAAGACAACAGTCAAATGTCCCGCCGCTACTATCAGGCTACCGTTCGCAATTTTAACAATCAAGTAGAAACATTTCCGACGATGATCGTCGCCCCTTTTTATTGCACCATTTTGCGAATATTCCGCCGATAGTCCCTCGGACTCACCCCGGTAATCAGCTTGAATTGCTTGTTAAAATGCGACAAATTGTTAAAACCGCTTTCAAAACTCACCGCCGCGATACTCAAATGCTCATCTGCCAACTGACGGCACGCATGCGCGATCCGAATTTCATTTACAAATTCCGTAAATGTTTTATTCGTTAGTTTTTTAAAATACCGGCAAAACGCTGGCACCGTCATGCTCACGCGATTCGATATTTCATCGAGGCTCACTTCATCTTGAAAATTGCCCTGCACATAGTCATAAATCGTTTCAATGCGATTATGATCCTGCGCACTCACTTCCACCGCAAAACCACTGGCATTCAACAAAGTATAATCGTCCGCCGTTGCCAGCGATTGTAAAATAGCCAGCAATTCCAAAAGCCGGTCAAATGGATTTAACTCGATGATGCGCAGCAGCTTTTCACCAACCACTTGTTTAGTTGCGCCATTAAAAGAAATGCCTAGCTCGGAGCGCTCAAACAACTGCCGAATGGCGGTCAACTCCGGACGCATAAAAAAATCTTTGCCCAAAAAATCGGCTTTCATCTGAATCACAATCTCGGTGTGCTGCTCCAAAAGTTCTTCCGTAAAAGCAAAATGCGGCAAATTCGGACCCAAAAAAATCAAATCCCCATCCTCAAAATACGAAATATGGTCATTGATATGTCTTTTTCCGCGTCCATTGGAAATAAAAACGATTTCATACTCCGGGTGAAAGTGCCAATACGGGCGGTTATCGGACTCCGTGAATTTCCGAATCGTAAAAGAGTTTCCGAAAATTGGTTCTATTTTTTCGAGTGTTGCTTTCATATTATTTTGTTGGAATTATTCAAACCAAATTTTATTTGTAATTTTAAAATAGATAATTTACACTGTATTAACACAAAACCATGCTTTTTAGGAAGGTCAGGTTAAAATAACACCACAATATGCAAAAATTAGTGTAGTTTTCCAATAAAACTGCCTATATCTTTGTATCGGTTTAGTTAGTTTCATACATTACCATTTAGTTTTAAATCATTGGGAAAGGTGGCATCCACAAGTAGGGTGTCACTTTTTTTTTGAGTAAGGCAGGAATTTCATCGTAAAAAGCAGATAATCAGCAATTTAAAAAACGGCAAAGAAATTTTCATCACGCTTTAACGCTACTTATTCAAAAACAAACCGAGAACGTTTCCGGTTTACATCAAATCCAGAATCCAAATAAAATTTCAAAACACAAGTTTGTTTTCAAAAAATTCCAAACAATATTGGTTTTTATTCAACAATCGCAATTTTCGACGGTTTTGATTCGCACCTTGAGAATTTTGACGTATCACACCCCTAGTCTGACAATCAGTTTTACTTTTTTTACCCTCAGCTTACGGCGGCATGACGGGTAGGCTGTTGATTGGCAATGTGTGAGAATTATTGAGTCTGCAAGTGCCAATACAAAATTGGTAAAAAAGGAAGCAGTAAAATTGCGCCGATTATGAACAAAAGTTGGTACATTTAAAAATCTGTTTGTTGAACCTAAAACCAAAAAACTGGCGATTTTTTATGAAAAGACGAGACTTTCTAAATCAATCTTCTAAAATAGTAGGCAGTGCTGCAATTACGACCATATTGCCTTCTTCCGTTGTTTTTGGCAATCCTTTTTTTCCGGCGGATAAAATTCAGTTTGCCCTTATTGGTTGTAAAGGTATGGGCTGGTCTAATCTGACGGCATTGCTTAAAACTGGCGAAGCGGAGTGCGTCGCGCTGTGTGATGTGGATGAAAATATTCTGACACAACGTACTGCTGACCTGGAAAAGCTGGGCGGTAAGGCAGATACTTACACTGATTATCGTAAAGTGTTGGAGCGTAAGGATATAGACGCCGTTATTGTGGCTACTCCTGACCATTGGCACGCACTTATTACCATCGAAGCTTGTATGGCGGGTAAAGATGTCTATGTAGAGAAGCCTTTGGCAATTACAGTAGAAGAATGCAATGCGATGGTGGCAGCTGCGCAAAAATATCAACGCGCTGTGCAGGTAGGACAATGGCAGCGTAGCCAACAACACTTTCAGGATGCGGTGGCTTATGTGCGTTCGGGAAAATTAGGCGAAATTTTTGGTGCACGTACCTGGATTGCCAGTACACAACCTAAGCTACCGGTAGTAGCCGATGCGCCTGTGCCGGCAGGGGCACATTATGATCTATGGTTAGGACCAGCGCCTAAGCGTCCATTTAATCAAAATCGTTTTCATTACACCTTTCGCTGGTATTGGGACTATGCGGGTGGCTTGATGACTGATTGGGGTGTACACTTATTGGACATTCCCGTATTTGCATTGGGCAATGCCGCACCAAAATCTATTTTTTCTTCTGGTGGAAAGCGCGTGTATCCGGGTGATGCCCGCGAAACGCCGGATGTACAGATGACCGTGTATGAATTTGACAAATTTCAATTGACCTGGGAACATGCTATGGGCTCGCGGAGTCATTATACAGGCAAAGGTCACGGCATTAGTTTTCAAGGAGAGAATGGCGTGCTGACGGTGAATCGAAGTGGTTGGGAAATGATTCCGCATGATGAGAAACAATTGGCAGCTGTACCCTGGACAAAGCAAAGCGACAATGGACTGGAGAAGCACATGGTCAATTTTGTAGAAGTCATTAAGTCACGGAAGCTGGCTGATTTAAAATGTTCGGTAGAAGAGGGCGCTAAAATTGCTGTTTTGTGCAATCTGGGCAATGCTTCTTTGCGAGTAGGAAAGCCTTTGCTGTGGGATGCTGCCAAACAGGTGACCAATGATAAAAAAGCGAATAAAATATTGGCTGCCAATTATCAAAATGGGTGGAAATTGCCGAAAATATAGTATCGGCGAGCTTCAGTCGCCATAGTAATACAGCTATTTAATTGAAAATATTTTTATACTAATTAATGAATGATTTAAATACAGGAAATGAAACAGCTTATTTTTGTAATAATTACAATTTTTATTACATCTATTTTATCTGCACAAAATAGTGGTCAATGGACATCCCTTTTCGATGGAAAAACACTCAAAGGCTGGGTGCAAAAAGGCGGTAAAGCGGATTATAAAGTAGAAAATGGCGTCATTGTAGGTACATCCGTGGAAAATACCCCTAATTCTTTTCTTTGCACCGCGCAAGAGTACGACGATTTTATTTTGGAATTGGAGTTAGCGGTAGATGATGGATTGAATTCAGGCATTCAAATTCGCAGCCACTCGATAGAAAGTTATCAAAATGGAAGAGTACACGGCATACAGATTGAAGTGGATCCCTCGGCGAGAGCGTGGTCGGGCGGTATTTATGACGAGGCACGACGAGAATGGTTGTACATTCCGAACATTAACCCTGCCGGGCAAAAGGCTTTTAAAACCGGCGCTCAGTGGAACAAATATCGCATTGAAGCTATTGGAAACACCTATCGCACCTGGATAAACGGCGTTCCGGTCGCATATTTGGTTGACACTTTGGAAGAAAAGGGATTCATCGCCTTGCAAGTGCATTCTGTGGACAATCCTGAACAAGCAAATAAAAAAGTACGCTGGCGCAATATTCGCATTCAAACGGGCAAAAATCTGAAAGCCAGTCCTTTAGATGATTGCCCGGTGCAAAATATGGCGTTGAATAACCTCACCGAACAAGAAAAAAAGCAAGGTTGGAAATTATTATTTAATGGTAAAGACCTCAGTGGCTGGCATACCGCGTTCAAAACGACCCCTCCTACGGAAGGTTGGTCGGTGACGGATGGTATTTTGAAAATACGAGGCTCAGATGGCTCAGAATCAAGAAGTTTTGGAGATATTTTAAGCGATGAAAAGTTTAAAGCTTTTGAATTAACATTTGAATTTATGCTAACCGAGGGCGCTAATTCGGGGATTAAATATTTTGTAAATGAAAGCTACGATTCTAAAGGCGGCTCTGCCATTGGTTTGGAGTATCAATTGTTGGACGACGCGAAGCATCCAGACGCTAAAGAGGGCGTTGTGGGCAATCGGACGCTGGCAAGTTTGTATGATTTAATTCCGTCTTACAATCCAGACCCAAAGTCGCGGCGTAAAATCGGCGATTGGAATTATGGACGCATCGTGGTATTGCCTAATAATACGGTACAACACTGGCTCAATGGCTTCAAAGTGGTTGAATATCAGCGCGGTAGCAATATTTATAAAGCTTTGGTTGCCAGAAGTAAATATGCCGTGTGGGGCGATGGATTTGGGATGGCAGAAACGGGACCTATTTTATTGCAAGATCATGGCAATACGGTTTATTTTAAAAATGTAAAGATTCGGAAGTTGGAATGATGGAATAATGGAATGTTATGATGTTTAAGATCATAACATTCCAATACTATTATTTTTGTTGTAAATAATTCTTTGGTCTTACGCCCACCATTTGATAAAACATATTACTGAAAGTCGGAAAACTATCATAGCCTACTTTGAATGCTATTTCATTCAAACTTAGCTTCGTTGTAGCCAGCAATTCCAATGCATGAATGATACGAAGTGTGCGAAGGTACTTGATGTACGACATGCGCAGATCGCTTTGAAACAAACGCGCCAGGGAGCGCTCGCTAAAGCCAAATTGCTGCGCTATTTCCGACAGTTGTAAAGGACAGGATAGGTTATTTTGAAGATAAGTCGTGATCTTTTTCAGGCGGCTGTCTTTCGCCATTGGCAATTCAAAAGGCAATTTTTGCTTGCTTAATTCAGGTAAAATAGTTTTAATCGCCATTACAAATGTATAACGTTTTTCATCTTCCGGTAGAATCGCGCCTTTCCAATTTCTGGTGTAATTGATCATTTCCAGCAGCAAATCACTCATTGGATAAATGCCAATTTGTTTAAAAAACGCTGAGTCGTCGGGCTGGTTATGAAAAAACAGAGTGCGAATCATTACATTATTATTATCACCTTGCACACTGTGCATTACACCGGAAGGAATCCATATAAAATGTCGGGGCAGTAAATACCTGGTTTTTTGCTCGGTTATGATATAAACCGTACCGCCTTCTGTGTAAATTAATTTCCCTTTATCATGGGAATACATAGGAATGTTAGGCTCCTTTAATGTCTGTGTATAGCAATAAACACCTCTAAAAGAACGGCTTATACTCATTTCAATCTGCTCTAGTACCTGGTTCATAGGCTGAACATTTAGATTGTAAGTAAACAATTACATTTTAAACCTATCGTAAAACATTACAATAGATTACAATCTGGTTTCAGATGATCTAGGTGTTTGTTGATACAGGCAGTTATACGAAATTAATAAAAAAATTGACTAACCGAGGCGCGCAAAGTCGCGTTAAATCACATTTTTACTTCAAACTCTGGTCTCCGATTACCTTTGACTCGCCTAATTTTATTTTATTTAGTACCAATTGCCCCACTCTTGCCCCTTGTTCATTGCCATTGTCACAATCTGAGCGGTAGTGAATACCCGCATAAACCCGACTTATGGAAGCTTCCTGCGCTGCCTGTCGAAAGGAAGTGAAAGATCGCACTGGCAATCCATATTCTTCTTCTGTTGTATCTGTAAAAGCTTGATTGTCACCAAATAAACCTGTCAAAACTTCCGCTGCGGCAGACGAAACCGTGCTGTGTCCACTGGTGTAAGCAGGGAAGGGCGGCGTGATGAGGTACGGGTGCCATTCCTTGTCTATTTTAGCGCTGATGACCGTCTCCGGGCGAACCCGCAAACTCCGGTATTTTTCTTCCCAGCAACTGATGAAGGCTTCATACAAAGCTAAGGAAGTGAGCGTGTATGCTTGCAGCGATTCATAAAAGCCTACTTCTCGCTCTTTTAAAAACAATTGGCAGATTGCCAGCCAGTGCCCACCGGGCGTCATTTTTTTATCCTGAAACATCAAATGCCCTTTGTGCCTGGAAACGAAAGGATTATCATCCCAAAAAATAGCCATATCCTCTTGTTCCCTGGTAATATTTTTACTAATGGTATAAACTTCCATCAATTCTTTCCAGAAAGGACTATTGGGGTCTTCGCTGTAAGGCTCGGCTTTGATAGCCGCGCACTGTGCCGCAGAATCCATCACCAAAGGCTTCATTTTAGCCCAATTAGGCTCTACCCCATCTGCATAGTCCGGTGGCGTAGGTACCCAGCGACCTGCTATATCGGCTTTTACCTCAAATCGCTCCATGCCGCGCGTCTCATTGTAAAAATCTTTTGCCATGTGCTTTATCATGACTGCTGCAACCTCCTGCCCCAGTGCAACAGAGCGATGATAGACCTCTTCCGAAGAACGGCGTTTCAACTCAGCCAGTGTTTTTTCTTCAAAAGCTTTCAGCTCTTCCGTGGAGAAAATTACCTTGGGCGCAGTAGCACAAAGGGCTTTGATGGCAGCTACCGTAAAATCATATGTTTTGCCCTTTTCGGGCAGGGGCATTTTATCAAAATCATTTAGTTGATTTGTAATGGATTTGGCATCTGGATTTACAAATTTACCAGCTTCATATGCCGCTAACAAAGGATAAACATACACGCGGCTTGCAACAGGCGGCGTAAAAATATCCAGAACAATGATATCGGTCAGCTTTTTTTGTGCAGCGTGCAGGTACGCTACATCCGACATTGGGGGCTGCTGTGGCGCTTGATCATTATTGCAGGCAAGCCATAACAACAATAGACCTAGATAAAAAAATCTAAGTTTCATAATGAGTGCGTTTGGTTAGTTAGCTATCAATATCATATTTCAGGCGTTTTCATTTAGAAAAAGAGAATAAATCCTTTCCATTAATTTTTCGGGTTTGGGTGTTTTTATGATTAAAAAATGAAATTTCTGATACGTTATTATTTACTATTACATTTCTGCCATCTTGAGACAAAAAGTTACTACCCCAGTACAATTCCTGGAGGCGCTGCTGCCCATTTTTGAAGGTAATCATAGCTTTGGTTTCCGCTTTTTGAGTCGGAATGAGTGTGGTAGAAAATGTAGGAGGCGCAAAAACGCAAAGCTCGCCTCGGTTTTGAGTCGCAACAATTATTTCCTGAGTTTGAGTCAACCTTATCCGCGTCAAAGCTCGTGCATCTTTTGGTACAATGAAATGACTTTCGTTAATGCTCAACGATTTAAATTGATTTTTTCCAGCATTTTTTAATACCAATCCATTAAACGCATCGGCTCGACCTTGTAATAATTCCATTCCAAAATCATTCCCAACCATCATAATATCCAGCAATCCATCCTGATCTACATCATATGGTAAAATACCGTAAACTGGTGCCAGTTGGGCAGCGGTTGGCAAGGCGCTGATTTTAAATTTACCATTGCCAATATTTTCAATATAGCTGGTTTTCAGCCAGTTAGACTCCAGGATTTGAGCACCATTTAGTTCTTCTTTACTAAAAACATCCGCAACGGTGGCTTCGCCGTAAGCGCCATAAGTTTGGAATTTGCGACGAATGAGCACCAATTGTTTAATCATATCATCGCGCGTATGATAAAAATATTCTTTTTTATTACCAATAGAATCGCGCCAATAACAAGAAATGAAAGGATCGTACAGCCCATTATTGTCAAAATCTTTGGCATAAACCCGCAGAGGCTGCTCGCCCGTGCACTGAAAATAAAGGTTTTCACCAAAATTGCCCGCCACATAATCAACATCGCCGTCGTTATCAAAATCGCCGCCTGCCAGGCTCGTCCACCAGCCCAATTTATCAGCAATACCGGTTTGGGATGTAATGTTTTTAAAGCCTCCTCTCTGCCCTTCGCCAGATGCGGAGCTTATTTCGTTTTGTAAAAAAATCAGAGAAGACCATTCAGCGGCTATAATCAAATCCGGCTTATCGTCCTTGTTAAAATCAGTCCACAACGCATCGCTTATCATGCCAATGTCGCTCAATTCAGGTAAAAGCTGCGCGGTTACATCGGTAAATTTGGGCGTATTATTCTGAGAATCATTTCTTAAAATATAACTTTTATCTGTTTTAGGAAAAGATCGCGGCAACACCCGACCGCCTACAAAAAGGTCTAGATCGCCATCGCCATCAAAATCAGCGGCTTTCACAGCCTGCCCGCAGGACGTTTCTTTTGGCAAAGCATTGGCAGCCAAGGCAAAATTTCCCTTGCCATCATTTACATACAATACATCTTGATATAAAGTATCATTTATATCATATTGATTTCCACCACGTACCAAGTAAAGATCGAGGTCGCCATCGCCATCGGCATCAAACAGGAGGCTGCCCAGTTCTTCTTCTCTTTTTTCGGGATTCGTTTTGTAGGCAACCGTCTTTTGAATGAATTTTCCATTCGGCGTTTGCAGCAGCCAGGTACCATCAGCCATAGCGCTACCGCTGAGGTAGGCGTCTTCCAAGCCATCTCCATTGACGTCGCCAACGGCAATGCTCGGACCATAATGTGAAAATTTGTGTGGCAGCGTCTTTTGGAAATTAAAATCAATGTAATCCGTATCGCGATGAACATACGCCAGTCCAAATTGCGCAGGATTCAACCGCTCCAATAGCGCAGGCGGCGAGTCGAGGGCGAAGGCGGAAGCAGCGTTTTCTAACCTTATTTGAATTAATTGATTTATATTTAAATCTTTGTTTACCAATTTTTTATTACCATTCCAAGTGACAATAACAGAATCCACCTGATTGGTTTTGCCCAATCCAATATGCACGATATGTTCAGAACTTGAAATGTAGCCTCGCGCGGACAGCACCTGTGCCGACTGTGCTTTGCCGTCAAAGTAAGCGGTCACCTTGGCACCTATCGCGTTCGGATTATTTTTTTCACCAATCAATTGAATGCGTAAATAATTCGGCTTTTCTTTTGCCGCATCATTCAGCGTATTTTTAAACACAAATGCCTGATCGTCAATGTTGTTTGTAATTAAATCCAGGTCGCCGTCGTTATCCAAATCGGCATAAGCCGCGCCATTCGTGAAGGCAGGAGTGGTAATACCCCACGCTTTTGAGACATCGGAAAAACGCAAATCGCCTTCATTTTTAAAAGCAAACTTAGGCACTTTGATCTGCGGAATCTGCGCTTGCAACTCCATGGGCGGCACCAAATTGCTCACTGAACTGCGGTAAGCGCCAAAATCGTGGTCGGTCACGTCGCGTGGAAAGCCATTGGTGATAAAAATATCGCGAAAGCCATCATTGTCAAAATCTGCCAGCAGAGGCGTCCAGCTCCACTCTGTCTCTTGTAAATTGCCGATAAACGCTACTTCACTAAAAATAGGCAGCCCGGTGCTAGGGTCATTGCCCTGGTTGATTTGAAGCGTGTTGCGCGGGTATTGATATTCGTAGCCAAAAAGATTATTATTGATATAAACATTATAATTATTTGGACCGAGGAATAATTTTTTTCGCTTGTTGTAATAAGGCATCATTTCGGTGTTAAACAGGTCAATACGCCCGTCATTGTTGATGTCTGCTAAATCGCTCCCCATTGCCGACGCCGCCTGATGCTTGAAAATGGCAGCAAGGTGATTTGTAAAGGTGCCGTTTTTATTATTGATGTAAATAATGTCGTTTGTAACATAATCATTGGCGACAAAAATATCCAGCCAGCCATCGTCATTAAAATCGGTGATGAGCGCACTGTGGCTATAGCCAGGGAGTTTGATGCCTGCTTCGTCGGAAACATCGGTGAAAAGTCCCTTAAATTCCCCCGAAGGAGCTATTTCGGAGTCATTTCGGTAGAGGCGGTCGCGATTTGGCGAAGAGCCATCGGTCACTTTGTAAAAATATTGATTCGGATAGCGGGTATCCATGTAATTAACGGAGATAAATAAATCGAGATCGCCATCATTATCATAATCAAAAAACTGTGCATTGGAGGAGTGCGTTGTGTCGGCAATGCCATATTCGGCAGCCATTTCCTGGAATTGCGGCACGCCGCCGGCATTATTTCCTTGATTAATAAATAAAAGATTTTTGCGTTTTTCAGGATCATTTACAAAAGTATTACAAATGTAAATGTCCAGTTTCCCATCTGTATTAATATCTATCATGTTGATGCCGGAAGACCATTGCCCAGGGTATTTTTGTACATTGGCTTCTTTTGTAATATCAATAAATGTCAGATTACCTTGGTTCAGGTATAATTTATTATCTACCTGATTGCCAGTGAAGTAAATGTCCTGGAGCCCGTCGCCGTTGAGATCGCCGATGCCCACACCGCCGCCATTGTAAATAAATTCGGAATTCAGGATGGACAGGGTGTCATTTTCAGAAATGTCGTTGTTAAAATCAATGCCTGTTTTGGCGCTATCCAAGCGGACAAATAAGGTATTTTCCTGCTTACAACCGATGCTACTCAGCAGCAAAGCGATGGTAAACACTTGTAAAATCAAGGATTGAGAACGAATAGCCTTCCACATTGCTCAAAATGTTCAATTGACGATTATTCAAACCCAAGGTTTGTAAATAATGCGTTGAATTTAGAAATTAATTTGGTTGATAGTGTGCATGGCACACCAATTATTTGTAGAAATGCAAATTATCAGCAGAAAGGAGGAGAAAAGGGCAAATGAGATTTATGGATTACAAACCAGTTTGGGTAGGGCTGAACCAGCCTTCTTGTTTGCCGCTGGCAGAATAGTTAAGATCTTCTGGCTTGTAGCATCAATCATCATCTGCCCTGAACGATATTAAATAAGTAAGAATGTATGAAATGTAAGCCGACGTTCAAAATTGGATTAGTAATTGATAATTGACTATTGATAATTTTTTTTAATAATTACCAATAATCAATCATCAATTAACTTTTATAAACGATTAGTAGCCAGGATTTTGCTTCAGCACACCAGGCTGACGGTCAACCTGATCCTGTGGAATCGGATAGTATTCATTCTTACCTTTGGTAAAGCGAGCACCACCCAACGCCACTTTCAGCAAATTGCCTTCGTAAGCCAAGTAAGCATTGAGCACCTGGTCGGCAACGCCCCAGCGTACCAGGTCAAAGAAGCGGTGTCCTTCGCCCGACAACTCCAACTTGCGCTCAAAACGTACTGCATTGCGTGCCACGGCTTTATCCGTCCAAGGGGTGTTGTACAAACCGATTACATAGTTAGCAGCGTTTGCACCACCTGCATCTTTTACCCAAGTAGCAGGATTAGCAGCTCTTGTGCGAACCTGATTCACATACTCGCGAGCTTTTTCCAGGCTACCTGCTTCTACCTCAGCTTCAGCCGCCATCAGCAATACATCAGCAAAACGGATGATATTATAGTTGGTTGCAATATAACCCGGTGTCCAGGAGCTACCATCCGTAAAGGTGCTTTGCTGTGCCTTTGCAAAAACAAACTTTTTAGGTGCATATGGACCAGCATAGGTCTGGTCGCGAATCCAGTCAAAGCCTGGGTGGTTGCCCCAGTCCAGATAAGGAACACCGCGGCGACCTACAGAGTGGTCGAGGCGTGGGTCGAGGTTACCTGCGTCCGGTGTGAATGGATCTTTTGACAAGATACCGAAGTCATTTTTAACGGCATTGGCGCCACTATTGTAAGAACCATCCAGCAATGGCAAGCCATTAGCATCGGTACGGAAAGAATTCACCAACTCGAAGCTAGGCTGGAAGAAACCGCAGCAACCGGCAGGACCACCGTTGTAAGGGAAGTTCAACACGTTCTCAGGGAAAGCGTTGTTCGTCGTACCACTGTTCACTGCATTTTGCACGGCAAATACAGATTCTTCATTGTTATCAGCTGCAGGGTTGAAATTGTCGGTATAGTTTGACACCAAACCATACTTTTTACCACCTGCAGTTACACCATTGTTGATAACGTCGTCGAATTGTGCTTTTGCATCCGCGTATTTACCTTGGTACAACAAGGTTTTACCAAGGTAAGCCTTTGCTGCCCAGCTGTTGGCTCTACCAATGGCAGCCTGTGTACCAGGCAGGTTGGCAGCAGCAAAACGGAAGTCCTCTTCAATTTTGGGCCAAATATCCGTGGTGTTAGGCACTTTTTCGATACCTGTACCATAATCCAACGTTTCATCAATAAACGGAACGTTGTTGTAAATCTTTTTCAAATCGAAATAGAAGTGTGCACGCAAGAAACGTGCTTCACCTTCAATGCGCTTTTTGTCTGCATCCGTTACATCCGCACCTGCTTCTTTTAAAACACGCAATACAGCATTAGCACGGCTGACTCCTTCAAAATTAGCACGCCATTTATCCGTTACTGGACCGCCATCCGTTGGTTGCGTTTCAAAGCGTTGAATCGGGTTAACGACTGATTGGTCACCTGCGTTGGTGCCTTTGTTAGCGTCACCGCCCAAGATGCTACCCGTTACCCAGTTGGATGGTCCATCATAAAAACTGCCTTGACCGCGCAACATGGCATAAGCGCCAACCAGCAGGCCTTCAATACCGGCTTTGCTCTTAAGCTGTTCGTTAGCAAGCTGTCCGGTAGGCGCTACCTCCAAAAAGTCTTCGCTACAAGCCCAGACAAACAGAAGCGAGAGAAGCATGCTCGCTGCTATTAATCTCATTTTTATTGTTTTTTTCATATTTAATTTTATTTTTTAAGTCGAAATTAAAATTTAGTTTGCTAATACACTTTACAAAAATAATACTTTTAAAAATGATTTTTTAGATAAAGCTTTAGGAAACCTTCGAAAATTTCCTAAAGCAATTGTGTGACAACGATTAGAATCCAACATTTAAGCCAAAAGTAAAGCTTCTGGTGATCGGATAGTTGCCCAAGTCAATACCAAAGTTGGTATCAGCACCACCACCTACGCCAGGATCCAAGCCAGAATATTTCGTAATCGTGAACAAGTTATTGGTAGCGACAAAAACGCGCAGTCTGCGGAAACCTATTTTTTCCAACATTGCCTGTGGTACGGTGTATCCGATTGAAAGGTTCTGCATACGGAAGTAGGAACCATCTTCTACATACCAAGAGTTAGCTTGTGTATTGGTACTAAAGTTAGATACGTTTTCGAAGATCGGCGTTTCAGCATCCAGATTGTTCGGTGTCCAGGAGTTCTTCACACGAGAGCTGATGGCAGCACCGGTAAAGGATGGATAGAAATCGGTAAACCATTTTGATACGTTGAATATCTCATTGCCCAAAGATGTATAGAGGTAAGTTTCAAAGTCAAAATTCTTGAAGGTCAAACGGATATTCAAACCACCCGTGAAATCAGGCACTGGGCTACCAATAAAAGTACGGTCAGCTGCATCAATCACACCATCTGGTCTGCCAGTCAATTCGCTAGTCGGGTTGCCCTGTTCGTCTTTTACAAAACCATTGAGATCTGCAAAACGGAAACGACCGGGTGCAGCGCCAGTTTGCGTTGGAGCAGCGGTCACCTCAGCAGCATCTTTGAAATAACCAACTACCTGATACCCAAAGAAAGAAGAAAGGCTTTGTCCGGGTTGGTTACGAATCGGTTGGATACCGCGGTAGTCGCCACCGCCGAAGAACGGTACGTTTGGTGCAATGGCAGTGATTTCATTCTTCAACCAGCTACCGGTCAAGTTCAATTCATAATTCAAATCACCCACTACTTTACCACGGTTGATGACCTGAATGTCAAAACCACGATTCAACATGGAACCAATGTTAACAGAAGGTGCAGCTGCATAGTCACCTACAACCTGTGGAATAGGTACAGTAAATAACAAGTCTTCCGTCTTTTTCTCCCACCAGTCGAAGATTACATCCAACTTACCCTTGAAAAACGAACCATCTATACCAATGTTGGTCGTTGTACTCGTTTCCCATTGTGCATTTGGGTTGCCGATCCGGCTACGGAAGAAACCTTCAGTTACAGTAGAGTTGCTACCAGTAATAGCATAAGATGCACGACCTAAAGAAGCCGCGTACAAGCTGTATTGGTTGTTTGGATTTACGTTGTTAGAGTTACCCATTTCACCCCAGCCACCACGAATTTTCAAGTCGGTAATAAAATCTACGCCTTTCATAAATTCTTCGCCTGTAACACGCCACGCAGCAGAAATGGCAGGGAATACGCCATAACGGTTGTTTGCACCAAAACGAGAAGAACCATCACGACGAATTACACCAGTAACATAATATTTGTCCAGCAGTGAGTAGTTCACTTTACCAAACAATGAGTAGAAGTTGACACCTGCATATAAATCGCTATTAACCACTCGGCTAGATACGTTGCTCAACGTAATGTAATCAGGGTCTGTTGAGAACGGATTTATACCAGATGCGTTTAAGTTGCGTCCGAAACCAGTATTTAATGCTTCGATTCCACCTAATACTTCAATACTATGAACGCCAAACTTTTTCTTATAATTAGCAGTGTTGGTAAATACCCAGCCTAAGCCATTCCCATACCCTTCATTATAGCTAAAGCTGGAATTGTTTTCAGAGTTTTCGTACTGGAGACGTCCATATCCATAGAAACCATAAGCACTATAATTACCACCCACGCTACTACGTAGGGTCAAGCCATCAATTACGTCCCATTCTACGTAAATGTTACCAAAACCATTCGCACTATAGCCACGATTATCCTGCTGACCATCCAATTCTGCTACAGGGTTACGTGGGTTGTTAAAACCACGCGCTCTTGTACCAGCATAGCCGCCAAACTCGTCATAAACAGGAATGATAGGCGACATACGGAAAGCTGAAAGAATCACGTTTTCATCGTCAGCTGCGCCGATACCACCTTCACCACCTTGCAAAAGCAAGGTTTGGCGATAAGTGCCTTGCAAGTTCTCCCCGATGCGTACCCGCTTACCCAGGTCAAATTCGGCGTTGATACGGAAAGTATAACGGCGGAAGTTTTGGTGAATCAAAATACCAGCCTGCTCCTGCAAGCTAAAACTTGCATAGAAACGTGCGGCATCGCTCGCACCAGAAAAACCAAGTGTGTGGCGAGTAAGCGGCGCGGTGCGGGTAATTTCATCATACCAGTCTGTGCCTGCTTTGTTCGCTCTCATCACTTGATAAATAGCGCCTGCTGCTGGGTTCACATTGTACTTGGCGCGTTCAGCTGCAAGGTCAATCGAACCAACCACACCGTCTGCATCCCCCACTTTGATGTAATCAGGCAACACAGGTGTAGCACCGCTACCGTACTGTGGGTGAGTGGTTGGCAAACCAGAATTTTTGAGGGCAACCCAAGTCCAATCGGCTTGTTCTTGTGGATTCAAGATGCCTGGCGCAGTTCCTGGATCAGTAATACCTACTACCGCATCATAATTAATGCGCAATCCTTTTTCACCGCGTTTGCCATGTTTGGTTGTAAATACAACTACGCCATTGGCAGCACGTGCACCATAAATAGAGGCAGAAGCTGCATCTTTCAAAACAGTCGTGGACTCAATGTCATCTGGTGCCAAAAAGTCAACAGAACCTACTGGTACACCATCCACTACATACAAAGGTGCGTTACCACCAAATGCGCCAAAACCGCGCACACGAATCTGGCTCGTCGTACCTGGCTGACCGTTGGTGATAACTGTGATACCTGGTACGCGACCTTGCAACTGCTGCTCTACGTTACCGGATGGAATAGCGACGAGGTCTTTTGATTTAACTGTGGAGACGGCACCTGTTGCCTGACGACGGCTCTCTACGGTGTAACCAGTTACCACTACTTCGGAGAGCACTACGGCATCCTCTTCCATGTTGACATCAATCGTTGTCTGAGCGCCTACTGCAATTTCAAAAGTGCGGAAACCAGTTGCCGAAAATACAAGCACACTGTTTTCATCCGGCACTGTCAATTGATACTGACCGTTTTCATCCGTTGCAGTACCAGTAGTCGTTCCTTTTACCAGTACGTTCACACCGGGGAGCGGTCCGGTAGGATCACTTACAGTTCCGGACACAGTGCGCTGTGCCAGCAGGGTTCCTGATGCCATCAAAAATAGGAACATCAGTAATACCATGCCCTTAGGCAGATAGTAAGATTTTTGATTCATACATTCAAATAGTTTAGTTAGTTAAATATAAAAATAAAAGATATTTTTCAAATCAAACATTACCTTTTTCGCATCAATGCTTTGCATTGTTGTTCAGACACAAGCGCGTTCGACTGGCTGCCTTGAGCCAAATCGTTTGTTTTTAGCAGCTTGTGGGTCGCTTCCTTACTTTGTTTTTGTTTGTGATACTTAGACGTTAGTTGGGAATATGCACACGGGATTTGAAATAATTGACTGTAAAACCCTATCTTGAAAAAATTTTCTAAAGGTATAAGATTTTGAATAGAACGATTTATTCTTTTTTGACAAAATATTATCCAAATCTGCCAAAAAAAGCAGAAAAATTGAATCGACACAGAGTAAAAAGCTTTTAAAATAACTAAGTGTCTGATTTACAATAATAAAACAAATTTACTAAAAAATTGAATTTCGGAAAATTTTTTTTGGTTTTTCGACGAAAATAGCGTCAAGTAAGGGCATTTTTTTCAAAGGTTTCTTTCAAAAATTCGGGCAAGTAGGATATTTTCAAAATTTGTATCAATTTGAATTGGTCAGCACCTTTGCTTACAAAAATTTCTACAATGTCTTGAATGCTAATTTCAATATTCGAATGCGCCTCCAAATAAATGCCGTGCATAAGTTGTTCCTAAAATCGCTGAATCATATCGGGCAAACCAAATTTTATATGAAGTTTGAAGTAGGGAAAGCGCGGTTGAATCGCTTGCAGCAGAGCGGTACCGCACCTACATATGTTGCCAATCTGAACAGCGTCGTCTGTCAATCCTTCCGTTGTTAATTTCTTTCCAACCAACCGCTTTGTATTTATAACAATTTTAAAATGAAAGCGCTAGCAAGAGATTTTATCAACTGTAAATCAGATTATTATCTAATATTCAGTGCGCTGC
Source organism: uncultured Saprospiraceae bacterium (assembly GCA_964517145.1). Lineage (GTDB taxonomy): Bacteria > Bacteroidota > Bacteroidia > Chitinophagales > Saprospiraceae > JADJNW01. Next base: position 78 of record CAZFBN010000080.1, on the reverse strand, counting down.
GGACATCCATCTCGCAAATTGGTATTATCTTACCAAAGTCACATCGCCACTAAATACTTCGGTTTTGCCATCTATAAA
>CAZFBN010000079.1:0-25430 GCA_964517145.1 uncultured Saprospiraceae bacterium | reverse complement strand
GCGTGATGCTGATGATGAAATCCTTAGCGCAAGAGTTGGGCCCGATGAAAATTCGCGTGAACAGCATTGCACCTGGGGCGATCAAAACGCCGATTAACTTCTCCGCCTGGCATACACCCGAAGCAGAACAACGTTTATTGAAATTGATTCCGTACAAGCGCGTGGGCGAAACGCAGGATATTGCGAATGTTTGCGCTTGGCTTTGCTGCGACGAATCCGATTACATTCACGGCGAAACGATTTTTGTAGATGGTGGGATGACCTTGTATCCGGGATTTGAAGATAATGGTTAAAAATGGAATGATGGAATATTGGAGTGTTGGAATCACGCCACCCATTCCAACATTCCAAGTTTCCAACATTCCAATATTCCCTTACTCCAACATTCCAAAATATTCCATCATTCTAATCAAAACTTATGAATCAAGAAGAAAAACGCCTCCAGGAAAACTACAACGGCGAAAAAAAATGGCTCAAATGGGGACCTTACCTCAGCGAACGCCAGTGGGGCACGGTGCGCGAGGATTATAGTCCAGGCGGCACCGCTTGGGATTACTTCCCACACGACCATGCGCGTTCGCGCGCCTATCGCTGGGGGGAGGATGGTATCGCAGGTATTTGCGATGAATACTGCAATTTATGTTTTGCGATTGCCTTGTGGAATGGCAAAGATCCGATTTTAAAAGAACGTTTGTTCGGCTTGACCGGTCCCGAAGGCAATCATGGCGAGGATGTGAAGGAATTATACTATTACTTAGACAGTACACCGACGCATTCTTATATGAAGCATTTGTACAAATATCCACACGAGGCATACCCATATGAGGATTTGGTGCGTACAAATCGCAATCGTTCCAAATTTGAAGGCGAATATGAATTGCTGGACACGCCGGTGTTTGACATCAATAATTACTTCGACGTTTTCACCGAGTACGCCAAAGCTTCAGACGAAGACATTTGCATTCGCATCACGATTTATAACCGAGGTAATCAAGACGCGCACATCACGGTTTTACCTACGCTTTGGTTTAGAAATCTGTGGTCATTCGGATTGAGCAAAACCAAGCCCGACATTCGGCTGCATGAAAAGGGCGATCGGCACTGCGTGGTTACCGAGCACATGAGCAAGGGGAGTTATTACCTTTATTTCCAGGAACCGAAACGCACACTTTTTACGGACAATGTTACAAATACCGAGCGTTTGTACGGCGTGCCAAACGAATCGCCTTTTGTAAAAGATGCCTTCCATCGGGCTGTGGTAAACAATGATTATGAATGGATGGAACATCAGAAAGAAGGTTCCAAATTCGCGCCGCAATACGAATATCATTTGATGCCAGGCGAGAAGGCTGAAATCCGGTTACGACTGACCTTGGAGGGAAATGCAGAAAATGTGTTAGGAGAGGAATTTGAGGCGGTTTTTTCCAACAGAATTGCCGAAGCCGACGCATTTTACAATCAATTTAAGAAAGGCGAAAACGAAGATTTGGCAAACATTCAGCGCCAGGCTTTCGCCGGAATGCTGTGGAGCAAGCAATATTACAACATTGACATTCCGCGCTGGCTCAATGGAGATCCCGGACAACCTGCCCCACCCGAAAGTCGCAAAAACGGTCGCAACCGTCATTGGATGACTTTAAATAACGAGGACATCATCTCCATGCCTGATAAGTGGGAATACCCCTGGTACGCTGCGTGGGACTTGGCTTTTCACTGTGTGCCGCTGGCAATGGTGGATGCTAATTTTGCCAAAAATCAATTGATTCTATTCCTGCGCGAGTGGTACATGAATCCGCAAGGGCAACTACCTGCTTATGAGTGGGCTTTTGGCGATGTGAATCCGCCCGTGCACGCCTGGTCGTGTCTTCAGGTTTATAAAATTGACAAACAGCGTAATGGCAAAGATGACAAGGGTTTCCTGAGCCGCGTATTTCAAAAACTGCTCATCAACTTCACCTGGTGGGTCAACCGCAAGGACGTCAATGGCAACAACGTCTTTGAAGGCGGCTTCCTCGGATTGGATAACATCGGGGTTTTTGATCGTAGCAGTTACATCCCTGGCGGTGGGCATTTGGAACAAGCCGACGGTACCGCATGGATGGCGTTGTATTGTTTGAATATGTTGGAAATTGCCTTGATCTTGGGCGAAGAAGATCAGGCTTATGAAGACGTAGCGACTAAGTTTTTCGAGCATTTTGTTTATATCGCTGAATCGCTCAATCGCATCAGTGCCGATTGGACCAGCGCCTGGGACCCACATGAGGGCTTTTTCTACGACATCCTTGCACTCCCCGGCGACCGCTATATTCCGCTCAAAGTGCGTTCACTCGTAGGTTTAACCACACTTTTTGCCGTTTTGACCATCGAACACGAAAAGTTTAAAAAGCTGCCGGATTTCCATGCGCGTTTGAAATGGTTTCAGAATTACCGCACCCAGCAAAATGAATACCGCGACTACCTCGTGGTGGAGTCGCAACACGAAGAAAGTGACATCTTGCTCTCGCTCGTGCCAAAAGATCGCTTGCAACATTTGCTCAAAGCCTTGTTCGACGAAAACGAATTCCTCAGCAAAGGCGGCATTCGCGCGGTTTCCAAAAAACACGAAACGCCCTACACGGTCAATATTGAAGGGCAGGAATTTGGTTTGCAATACGAACCCGGCGAGTCCACCACCGGCTTGTTCGGCGGCAATTCTAACTGGCGCGGTCCGATCTGGATGCCAATGAATTATTTGATTGGGCACTCTCTGCGCGCCTACGCGAAATTTTATGAAAATGATCTGAAAGTGGAATTTCCGACCGGCTCCGGCAATTGGGTCAACCTGGACCAAGCTGCGGATGAATTGTCCAAACGCCTGGTTTCTATTTTCCAGCGCGATGAGTTGGGCAAGCGCCCGGTACACGGCAATTACAACGAATATCATTACGACCCGTACTACCGCGACTTGATTTTATTTTACGAATACTTCCACGGCGATACAGCAAGGGGCGTGGGTGCTTCCCACCAAACCGGCTGGACGGGTTTGGTCGCGGAGCTGATTGATAAATCTGCCTGGTGATTGTTTCAAACTGCTAACAGCACTTCGAGTGCTGTTAGCAGTTTGAAAACATGGTAAAAACAAAAATAATGTTTTCAAAATACGAAGAGCTGTCTTCCAAAGAATGGCTCCTTACCAATGGCTTGGGTAGCTACGCCTCATCGACCATCATGGGCGCGAATACCCGCCGCTATCACGGCTTGCTGGTGGCTGCTTTCAATCCACCGACAGATCGGCGTGTGCTGGTCTCCAAAGTGGAAGAAACCGTCCACGTGAACGGGGAAAGTTTTGCGCTTTCCACCAATCGCTATCCGGGTGTTATTCATCCGCAAGGCTTTCAATATGTACAAAGCTTTGAACGAACGCCGCTGCCAAAGGTTACTTTCGCGCGGAAAGACGATGTATTGATTCACAAAACGGTTTTCCTACCACACGGCAGGAATGCTACAATTTTGGAATACGAAAATGCTGGGAATGAAGCGATTACATTAGAGCTAAATCCGCTTTTGGTGCATCGGGATTATCATAGTTTGTTTCAGGAAAACGAGTATTTCAATTTTTACACCGAGCAGCCGACACACAACCTGCTGAAAATCTATGCACATTATGGTGCGCCGCCACTGTTTGTACAATTTTCAAAAGGAACCTTTGTTGCGAATCCTGTTTGGTTTAAAAATTTGGAATACGAAGCCGAACAGGAACGCGGATTGGATTTTCACGAAGATGCCAAGAGTGTTGGTACGATTCAGATAGAATTAGCCGCGGGCGAAACGTGCTTTTTAACATTTACACTGGAAGAAGCCGTTTTGCAAATGGCTCCAGACGAGTTGAAAAGCAATGAATTAGCACGCCTGAAAGCATTAGAGCCAGCTACAAAAGACGCTTTCCTAAAAGATTTAATGGTGGCGGGCGATCAGTTTTTGGTACATCGCAAATCAACCGACAGTGCGACGCTTATCGCTGGTTATCACTGGTTTACCGATTGGGGAAGGGATACGATGATTGCCATGCGCGGCTTGACGATTGCCGCTGGAAAACAAGAAGCGTCCAAATCCATTTTGCGTACTTTTTTGCAATACCTGGATCAAGGCATGTTGCCCAATCGCTTTCCCGATCAGGGCGAAGCGCCGGAGTATAACACCTTTGACGCCACGCTTTGGCTTTTTGTGGTGCTGTATGAATATTATGAACAATTTCAAGACATTACTTTCATCGAAGAAGTCTTTCCAAAACTGAGCGAAGTGCTTGATTTTCACGTCAATGGCACGCGCTACAACATTCATGTCACGCCGGAAGGCTTGCTGTTTGGCGGCGAGGGCTTGGCACAACTCACCTGGATGGATGCCAAAGTAGGCGATTATGTGGTGACGCCGCGCCAGGGCTGCCCGGTAGAAATCAACGCGCTGTGGTACAATGTTTTGGAAATTTATACTTTTTTTACTGCCATTTTGAATCAAAAAACCAATGGTTATGCGGATTTGACCAGAAAAGCGAAGTCGGCTTTCCGGCAGTATTTTCTCAATGACAAGGGCTATCTGAATGATGTAATCATCCCGAATGAGTACGTGGACGATGCCGTTCGACCCAATCAGCTCTATGCCATCAGTTTACCGTTTCAATTATTGACTAAGAAAGAGGCGCAAGCAGTACTGAAAGTAGTAGAAGAAAAACTCTACACCGATTATGGTTTGCGCTCTTTGGATGAAGCCAATCCTGACTTTAAAGGTACTTATGGTGGCGACCAATGGCAACGCGACACTGCCTATCATCAAGGTACGGTTTGGGCGTTCCTGTGGGGCGAGTACGCGCTGGCGTATCTGAAAATACATGGCTTTTCGCAAAAAGCTTATAAAACCATACAAACCAAAATGCAACCCTTACAAAAGCACTTTTATGAAGACAATTGTCTGCACGGCATTGCTGAAATCTTCGATGGATCGAATCCAAAACAAGGCAAGGGCTGCATCCAGCAAGCCTGGTCTATTGGGATGCTGCTGAAAGTTGTATTAGAATTACAAAATTCCAAAAACAATGTGGAAAGCGCTGCAAACTAACTGGAAAATTTACCTCATCGAAGCCTGGGCATTAGGCATGTTTATGGTGTCGGCGGCATTGTTTACCATTTTGATAGAACACCCGAATCTTCCGGTAAGAACGGCAATCGAATCACCGCTGTTTCGCCGCTTTTTAATCGGAATTGCCATGGGTTTAACCGCCATCGCACTGATTTATTCTAACTGGGGCAAGCGTTCCGGCGCACACATGAATCCGGCAGTGACGCTGACGAATTTACAACTGCATCGAATCCGCCCTTATGATGCACTCTGGTACATCCTGGCGCAATTCATCGGGGGTACTTTGGCAATTGTAGTCATCAAATGGCTGGCATTCCCTTATATTTCCGTACCGGAAGTCAATTACGCCGTGACCATTCCCGGTAAGGCAGGTATTTGGGTAGCTTTAGGGATGGAAATGTTCATTTCATTCGGACTTTTTCTCATTGTGCTGTACCTCAGCAATCATCAAAAATTGGCACCTTACACCGGCTTCTTTGTCGGCGGGCTGCTGGTATTGTACATCACGCTTGAAGCGCCATTTTCCGGCATGAGCATGAATCCTGCGCGGACCTTTGCTTCGGCTTATCCGGCTGATGTATGGACGGGCTGGTGGCTCTATTTCATCGGACCCGTTGCGGCTATGAACCTGGCGGGTTTCCTCTATCGCCGCTGGTATCGAATGACCCACAACGGCAATTGCCTAACGATGGATTGCCATCTATCAGGACAGCAGCACGATAATGCAACGTATGAAGTGCTGGGACCAAAACGCTTATTAGAGCAGATAGGTAGTAGTAATCAAAATGTTGTAACAAAAAATATCCTATAAATGCTGGGTTGTAAGGATAGTTATGGTAACCAACTCAACCCTAAACATAAAGGATTGGAATATTTGAAAAGCCCCAGGGGGGCGATATAATTATAGCCAATTCAAAAGAAAACGATAGGAAACCTCATAGAGGTGACACATTATACCAATTTCTACCATCCCTAAAGGGGTTTATAATATATTGTGTATCGAAATACTATAATTATTTTACCCCTATGGGGTTAATTCTTAATTAACATTGAATCATCTTTAAGTATTACAAACGATAAAACAATGAAAAAATCAGTCCTCATCACTGGCGCTTCCGGTAATTTAGGTAGCGCAGTGGTGAAAAAGTTCCAGAACGAAGAATACCAAGTGTATGCTACGGTTCGCGACGCAACCGGCTTGGATGGTGTAGCAGTAACGTCCGTTGACCTTACCAACGAAGCCAATGTAAATGAATACATTGAAAATTTAGTTGCAAAAGATAAAGACCTAAAAACAGCCATCTTGCTGGTAGGTGGTTTTGCGGTGGGCGATTTAAAACAAACCGATGGAGCAGCGCTACAAAAGATGTATAAGCTGAATTTTGAAACGACGTACTTTGTAGTAAGGGCGTTGTTGTCACACTTTGAAGCGAATGGCGGCGGACACTTTGTCCTCATTGGCACACGGGCAGCCTTCATCCCACAAGACGCGCAGCATCTGGTGGCGTACGGCATGTCGAAATCACTGGTGATGTACCTTGCTGAAATCATCAACGCTTATGGCAAAGATAAAGGCATCCAAGCTTCGGTGGTTGTGCCAAGTACCATCGACACCCCTCAAAATCGCCAAGCTATGCCCGATGCTGATGTTACAAAATGGACCACCGGCGAAGCTATTGCCGACGCGATTTATTTTCTGACGACCGATTCTGGTAAACACCTGCGGGAAACGGTCTTAAAAATGTACAATGAAAGTTAGATGCCAGATTTGGAGATGCCAGATGCCAGACCTCAAACACCCAATAACAAATAACACTTAACTATTTTTCATGAAAGAAATGCACTTAACACCCGATCTCTGGGTCGTATCTGCAAAAGCTATTTTCTTACCCAAGATAAAAGTCTGGGAAGAGGAAATCCATTTTTGGAAGCAAGAAGCCATGCAATTGAAACGGCTAACCATTTTGGGAGCAATTCGTGGCAAACAGGAAGACAAAGATATGTTACACTGTTTGGAGCGGCAATTAATGGATTTTGTAGAAATTCAGATTCCACCATTGGAACAAACGATGCAGCCATTGGAGCGTATTTTGGAAGGCAAGGCGCTGGGTTGCCAATTTCGCAAGGTGGAAGCGCGCATCGAACAATTGCGGAAAACTTATTACGGAATAAAAATGCAATTACTACCATTTTTAACGAAATTTATCTCGCCTTCCATTTGGTAAAATACGACGAAACCTATAAGGCTTGCGAAACCTTACAGGTTTTCAAAAATGATAATTCATTAATTATGAATTGGATATACTGGATCATTCTGACTTTTTATCTTTACTTCGGAACTGGGCTGTTTTTTGGTCTGTGGTTCGTCTTCAAAGGCGTTGACCAAGTGGACGAGCAGATGCACGGCACTACCTGGCGCACGCGCCTGCTACTCTTGCCCGGTACGGCAGCGCTTTGGGTGGTGTTATTCAATAAATGGCTTAAAACCCGCAAACATGGTTCCTGAACTCCGCGAACGACACCGCCGTGTGTGGCGCATGGCGGCGCTGGTATTGCTCCTTGGTTTTATACTGGCAATCATAGCCTTGCCAAAACCAGTCACGCAAGCCCAATTGTACAACAATACGGCGTCGCCGCTCAACAAATTAGAGCAAACCCGCGAAACAGAATGGTTACTCGTGCACCTATTTGCAACGGATTCCCTCCACAAGCAGTTGGAAATCACCGTAAAGAAGCCTTTGAATGTACCGGCAGCGCAGGTCTTTTGGCAAGACACGTATCTCGGCAACTTAGGCGCGAAAGGCGTGCAACGTTTCGCATTGGATAGTGCCTTGGTGGCAGAAACGCCGTACATTTTGGAGATCAAAAACCCCGTTCATCAAAACATTTTTCAAACCATCATCATTCATCCATGAGTGCTACTTATACTACGGTGCAATGGAACCGTCAGAAACGCCGCTATGATCGCATCATGCTGAGCCTGGTTGCTGTGTATTTCTTCACGTTTGTGCTGTTGCAACTGATTTTTTATCCAACCATCACCCCTGAAACGCTCATCATTCGCGCAACGGGTACGCTGGCATTTTTGATGCTGCACGTCATTCTCTGTATTGGTCCGCTGGCACGATTGGACAAGCGGTTTTTACCCTTGCTCTACAACCGCCGTCACCTGGGCGTTACCACCTTCCTGATTGGCGCTACGCACGGTATTTTTAATCTGGTACAATTTCACACGCTGGGGTATGTGGATCCATTAGTGTCGCTGTTTGCATCCAATACCAATTACGCGTCTTTTCAGGACTTTCCCTTTCAGGTGCTGGGCTTTTTCGCGCTCATTATTCTGTTTTTAATGGCAGCCACGAGCCATGATTTTTGGTTGAAAAATCTGCATCCGCGTATCTGGAAAAGTCTGCACATGCTCGTGTACATTGCCTATGCGCTGCTGGTGCTGCACGTGATGCTGGGTGCGGTGCAACTCGAACAATCGCCAGCGTGGATCGGGCTGACCGGCGTAGGCATGGTAAGCATCGTGAGTTTGCATCTGCTGTCGGGCAGATTGGAAAAACGTCGCCTCGATGCCCAAATGCAAAGCAACGAAATGCCAGAAGGTTTTTATGAAGTATGCACGACGGCGGACATTGCTGAAAACCGCGCCAAGATTGTATTTATCAACGGGGAGAACATCGCCATTTTTAAATACGAAGGGAAAATATCGGCGGTGAGTAATATCTGTCGGCACCAGCACGGACCCATTGGCGAAGGCAAAATTGTAGATGGCTGCATCACTTGTCCCTGGCACGGCTATCAATATTACCCACAGAACGGGCAATCGCCTCCACCTTTCACCGAAAAACTGGAAACCTACGATGTGAAAATCGTGCAGGATAAAGTGTGGGTGAATCCGACGCCTTATCCAGAAGGTACAGAGCGTCCGGCGGCTGTTATTTAAAGGCATCAAAGAACTTTATTTATCGTTCAGTTAATGCAGATGCACAATTGTGTAATACAGAAACACAAAGATATAATGCAGACACACAAGGATATAATGCAGATGCACGAGGATATAATACAGACACAAGTGTAAGTAATGCAGACACACGAGGATATAATGCAAACGCGAGTGCAAATAATGCAGACACACGAGGATATAATGCAGACGCGAGTGTATATAATGCAGATGTAAGTGTAAGTAATACAGACGCACAAGGATATAATACAGACGCATGTGTAAGTAATACAGATGCATGTGAATGTAATACAATTGGACAAAAATGTAAAATATACTTAGGTATTTAAAAGAATTATGGTCAGACAGCAGCGTCTGGCATCTGGTATCTCTAAATCTGGCATCCTAAAAAATATGAAAGACGAATTCTACATTGGTTGGCAGGACAAAGCGCCTGCGTCTTACGGTAAAAAAGTGAAACGAGTAGTCGTGCAGCTACTGCTATTAGTGCTCATAGTGAGTGCATTGCTTGTCTGGAGCCAACAGCCCTTTGTCAATTCTACATTTGAAATTGCTAAATATAGAACCCTGGAAGGTATTTTAATAAAAGAGCCGATCCCTTGTTTAAAAATGCCCGTTGGGGTAGATCAAAATGGCGTTCCGCGTTTTCAGCGGGTGCTTTTAATCGGTTTTGGAAAGAAAAGTGCGACGCCTGCTTTAGATGAAATCGAACAAACGCAGGGGCAATCCTTGCAAGGCAAAGGCGTCCGATTAAAAGGGAAACTCATTTACTATGATGGCACCTTGGCAATGGAAATTCCCAATGATGGATCCGCATTTCAGGGTTTTAAAACGATACAAGACGCTCCGTCTTTACAACAAACCATCGGGGAAGCAACGCTGCGCGGCGAGATTTTAGACCCCAAATGCTACCTGGGCGTGATGCGTCCCGGTCAGGGCAAGCCCCATCGTTCCTGCGCCATTCGCTGTCTGGAGGGAGGTATACCGCCATTTTTTAAAGTAGCAACCAAGGACGATGCGCGCCAGTATTTCTTCGTGTTGGATGCAAACGGACAGCCTTTGAAAGAAAAAATTGCCAAATATGTAGCCGACGAAGTGCAATTATGTGGAATCGTGGAGCAATGGGATGATTGGTATGTGGTGAAGACTGATTTAAATCAAGGTTTTCAACTGCTAATGCCGCATTGGGCAAAGGGGCAGGACATTCCGATGTGTTATCAACATTAAAATGCTGTATCTTTATGACCATTAAGTGCGTTTGATGGGCGTTTTACGGTTTCAATAAGTATGGGTTTTACAAATAAAGGCTTTTTTGCTTGTTATTTAAATCAAGGTTTGAGAGGAGCATAGCCTATTGAAGGTAAATATTGTTTGCATTTTGTAAGGATGTACATGGTGGTCCTTTTGGGGGATTTACCATTAGATTGATTGTTAAGCGCTTACGGAGTAACATTTCTGCATCTGCATATCATTTATCGACATAAAATGTTTTTGGCGTATGTTGGCATTCAAGCTTGATGTGCATTTACACGGAATGGGATTCTATCAATAAAAAATAAAATGGTAATGTACAAATTAACAACGCTATTGGTTGTGCTGCTGTTTACTGCATTGCTACCTGCGCAAACCGACGTATTGCCACGATTGCAAGTATCGGAAAATAAGCGTTTTATTGTAACCGCCGATGGTAAGCCTTTCTTTTGGATGGCGGATACTGCCTGGGAATTATTTCATCGTTGTGATAAAGAAGAAACGGATCGTTATTTACAAAAGCGCGCTGAACAAGGTTTTAATGTCATTCAAGCCGTTGCTTTGGCGGAATTGGATGGGCTGGAAACGCCTAATTCCAATGGCGATAAGCCCTTAATCGACAATGATCCGACTCGCCCAAATGAAAAATATTTTCAACATGTGGACTATATCATAAATCGGGCGGCACAACTAAATATTTATATTGCTTTATTACCAACCTGGGGCGATAAATTATATAAAGATCGTTGGGGCAAGGGACCGGAGATTTTCAACCCGCAAAATTCAAAGGTTTTCGGTAAATGGATGGGCGAACGTTATAAAGAAAAAACGAATATTATATGGGTACTCGGCGGTGATCGTAACCCGCGCGAAGGCTCGCAGGACGTGGAAGTGTGGCGGCAAATGGCGCAAGGCATTACGGAAGGTGTAGGTGGACCTGATATGGCGTTTATGACTTTTCATTCGCAGCCTGCCGAACCGGGTGGCTCTTCTAATTGGTTTCATCAGGATAATTGGCTGGATTTGAACATGCACCAAACCGGGCACTGTCCGAATCAGCCGACCTATCAAAAAATCGGACATGATTATAATTTGCAGCCGACCAAGCCGACTTTAGATGGCGAACCATTGTATGAAGATCATCCCAATTGCTTCAATGCCAAAGAATTAGGTCATAGTGTACCGGAGGATATTCGGCGTATCATGTATTGGGATGTTTTTGCGGGCGCCTGTGGGCAAACGTATGGCTGTCATGATGTGTGGCAAATGTATAAAGTTGGACGCGAGCCGATCAACCAGCCCTTGCGTCCCTGGGAAAAAGCGCTCGATCTTCCGATGGCAAATCAGGTGAAACACTTGAAAAATCTGATGCTCTCGCGTCCTTATCTCACCCGCATTCCCGACCAGTCTTTAGTAAATACGAAGCAAAATGATGACGAAAATTATGTAATAGCCACCCGCGATGCTAAAGGAACATATGCTTTTATTTACTTTCCGACGGGTAAATCGGTAGAATTAAATTTAACAAAACTAAATGGCACAAAATTAAAAGCGACCTGGTATGATCCGCGTACCGGAGTTTATTTAAATGAAAAAAATATCTCAAAATCAGCGAATTACAAACCAACGACACCTTCTTCCGGCAAGGGGCAGGATTGGGTACTTGTAATAGATTCAATCAATAATGCTAAGTAATTCGCTTACATTATACGGCTGGAAATCTTGTCATTCATAGGTCCAACTCCTTTGAAGAAAAGGATTTTTAGCCGCCTTCCGTTTATACATCAATACTTTGGGGCGAAAATTATTTAAGCTTTTCCGCAGGAAAAGTTTGAATTTGAGTTCGCCCGCTGATCCCTCAGAAACATTGCCTCTGGCAATGGCGCCTGCGTGAGTCTGCGAAATTTGCGGGCGTTTCAAAGCGCTTTTTGCCTACGGCAAAAACTTCAATAATTATTGTTACAATGAAGTTGTTTAAAATTAAAGATTTTATCTAATATATAAACTTAGCTGGTATCTTTGATAAAGCACCTAATTTCGCCACGAAGACACCAAAACACTAAATCTCACAAAAGTTTTGTGTAGAATTTGTGCCTTCGTGTTTTTGTGGCAGATTGCAAAAACGGTTCATTTATTGACTGATATTAAAGTTTTTTTATCAATTTTAAACAAGTTCAATGTAATGAATTTGCTCTCCAAAATAACTTTCCTTTTTGGATCAAAAAAAGAGTTTATACAGATTACGCCACTAGCTGGTTTTGCGTTACATAAACAATGGATTTTCAATCATGAAATTAAAGCAGGGTAGAAAGGATTAGTTCGGGGCTTGGGCAAAAGAATAGCGAAAGTGCGCTCCAACACGTTGGATAGTAAATGGAGCGATTGGGAAAGCTTTTTTGCACCCTATATCACTTCGGTGTTGCAAAAAGCGATGTCCAGAAGAGAGGTCATTTTCGTCATGGATGGCTCTGAGATAGCAGGAAACTATATGCTGAAAAAGTGTACGGCTGGAAATACGCAGCATATTTCGAGCCGAAAATAAAAACCACCACTCCTACATTTAAACTGTTAATTCCAAAAATAACTTTCCCCAAAACGTCAGAAAACAGTAGCTTCGTGTGCAACACAAATTCGTAGCGCCGAATTTTATTCAGCGCAACATCCCAAACCGATTGTCACTATGAACTTTTCGACACCTTTGCGTCGGGAAAGCCGATGTTTTTTTATCAGCACCCTTCTTTTATTGCTTTGCAGCAGTATGCTTCTCGGGCAGCGCCTCGTGCGCGGGCAAGTGCAGGACGCGGAAACGGGCGAACCTCTGATGAACGTGATGGTCGCCGTTAAAGGCAAGCCTCAAAAATACACCCTCACCGACCGCGACGGCAAGTACGTGATTGAACTCGAACGCCGCGAAACGATGCTGCTCTTCTCGCGCGATGGCTACCGCAGCAAAGAAACCGAAGCTTACTTGCGCACTGTCGTCCACGTTCGGCTAGACCTGGACCCCCTGGCATTGAATACCAAAATTGCAACAGCGCTCGGCATCGAACGTGAGGAAAAAACCTTGGGCTACACTGTGCAACAAATCAATGGTCGTGACCTCGACCGTGCGCGCGATTTGAATTTTGTGAATAACCTGGCTGGAAAAGTGGCAGGTTTGACTATTACAACCGTGCCGTCTGGCATTGGCAATTCAAGTTTGGCAATTTTACGCGGCGAGCGATCTTTAAACATTAACAACAATCAACCTTTGTTTGTAGTTGATGGTGTGCCAATTAAGAATGAAACTTTTGGCTCTTTTGGGCGAGGCTATCAAGATGCGGACTTTGGCAATGGCGCAGGTTTTTTGAATCCAAACGATATGGAGTCGGTCACTGTTTTAAAAGGTGCCAACGCTACCGCACTTTACGGCATTCGCGGCAGTAACGGCGTGATTTCCATCACCAGCAAGAGCGGCAAAAATACGCGCGGCATCGGGGTGTCGTTCAACACCAGCATTTTGTTTGAAGAACCGCTGCGCTTGCCCAAATTTCAGGATCAATACGGTCAAGGTTTGGAAGGGCAGTTTCAATTTTCAGATGGAAATGGCAGTGGCTTGAACGATGGCGTGGAAGAAAGTTGGGGTCCAAATTTTCAGACAGTCCGTTTGCAACAATTTGACAGTCAGACCAGTAACAATCGGCGAGGCGGCGACGTTGGCAATTTGATTGCAGCGATAGCCCCCGTGGATTTGGCGGCGCAATTGGCAGAACGTGGCACTATTGACTCGACTAGCTGGACGGCTTTTCCACGCAACGCAGCCAAATTTTATGAAACAGGCGTGACCCAATCTTATCAGTTCGCGGTGTCGGGTAGCAATGCAAGAGGCGATTTTCGACTGGCTTATAATTTTGCCGATCAAAAAGGCATTGTGCCAAACACTGGGCTGGAACGCAACAACGTGTCGCTCTCTGGTGGCTACGAATTGAATCAAAAACTGAAAGCGCGAGCGACCTTTCATTACTTGCGCAGCAATAGCGCCAATCGTCCAAGCTTGAATGAAGGCATTGAAAATGTGGCATTTACGTTAAATAGCAATTTGCCACCAAGTGTCAATGTAGCATCCTTGCGCAATTATTGGCAGGCGGGTCGAAAGAATTTCAATCAATTCAATTACAATTACAACTACCTCGACAATCCTTATTTTACGCTATTTGAAAATACCAACAGTCAGCAGTACGACCGCTTGTTGGGCAATGCTTTTTTGAATTGGCAATACAAACCCTGGTTAAATCTGCAATTCCGCGTTGGTACCGATGCTGCCAATGAATTTCGTGCGCGCCGCCGCGCCTACAGCACGCAGGGTTTTCCGCTTGGCGCTTATCGCGAAGAAGAAATTCGGCTGGACGAAACAAATCTGGATGCCTTGGCAAGCACCTCAAAGGAATTTTCGCCTAACTTCAAGATTTTCGCGGGTTTGGGTGGTAATTTGATGCGACAAAATCTGCGCATTTCCGACATCAGTGCGCCAGAACTAACCGCACCGGGTGTTTACAATTTGGCGAATACGCGTTTGCCGTTGGAATCTTACACGTTCCGTTCGGAAAAACAAATCAACAGCGCATACGCTTTGGCGAATTTGAGTTTACAACAATTCATTTACCTGGATTTGGCAGTCCGAAACGACTGGTCGAGCACTTTGCCAAGTCAAAACCGCAGCGTGTTGTCTTATTCTGCGAGCTTGAGCGCGGTGCTCAGCGACGCTATGAAAGCGGATCCTGAAGGTTGGCTTTCGCTCGCTCAGGTGCGCGCCAGCTACGCGCGTACAGGCAACGACACTGATCCTTACCGCTTGCAAACCATTTATTTGGCGCAGTTGCCGGTGCTAAGTGCTCCGACATATGCAGAATCGCCAGTTTTGAATAATCCTGATTTACAAGCAGAAAGGACTGCTTCGTTGGAAGCCGGTGTGGATTTGCGTTTTTTTCGGCGGCGTTTTGGGCTGGATGTGACCTATTTTCAAAGTCAAACCGATCATCAAATTCTGTCACTTCCTTTGACGAATGCGAGCGGCTACGATGCGCGAATCATCAACGCTGGCAGCGTAAAAAGTGCTGGTTTTGAAGCAATTACGACAATCGTGCCGATTCAAACCAAAAATTTTCAGTGGGCAATCCATCTCAACTTTGCGCGTTATCGCAGTGAGGTGCAGCGTTTGTATCTCGATTCACTCTCCGGCGAAGCGGTTGGAAATTATATCCTGTCCGATCGTTATGTCACGTTGGAAGCGCGTCCGGGTGAGCGCGTTGGTACTATTTACGGCACTGGTTATGAACGCGTTAGCAAAGACCCCAACAGCCGTTTGTACGATGCCAGCGGCACTTTTGTTGGTCAAATTTTATTGGACAAAGAAGGAAAGCCGATTCCAACTTCTCAAACCATTTTGCTGGGCAATTATAATCCAGATTGGACTACCGGATTTGCTAATAGCTTGACATTCAAAGGTTTTAATTTTTATCTTTTATTTGATATACATGCAGGGGGGCAGGTGTATGCGCGCACACAAGCGCTGGGTTTAGCTAAAGGCACACTCGCGGAAACCCTGTACGGACGGGCAAGCGGCTACGACCTCGATCTGGAAGGCAACGGCATCATTGGTAAAGGCGCGGTGCAAACGGACGATGGCAATTTTGTGGAAAACACCACTAAAATCAGCGCCCGCGAGTGGTACAACAGCTTCACACAGAGCCGCCCGATTGATGAAGCAGTCGTACATGACGCTACCTTTATCAAACTGCGCGAATTCCGCCTCAGCTACACGTTTCCCGCTATTTGGCTTGGCAAATTGCACGTGCGCGACGCAGTGGTATCAGTGGGGGGTAGAAATTTATTACTTATTACAAATGTACCACATATTGACCCGGAGACAGCGACTTTGTCAGGAGGCGTCATTACACCTGGGGTAGAATCTTTTGCAATGCCGTCATTGCGCAGTTTTGGTGTAAATGTGAGCTTTAAATTCTGAGTAGTGATAGTGAATTCGTAACCCATCAATATTTGATGAAAGCTAAAAGGTATGATTAAAAGCAACATTATGAAAATTAACATTATAGCAATTTGTAGTATCATTTTAATTTTTATTACAATCGCTTGTAATAATCTGGACGAAGTAAATAAAAATCCTAACTCACCTGAAACCGTCACTCCAGCTTTATTATTGCCGCAAATCATACGCGATGCCATGCAAGCATTGGTGCTGGAGACCTGGAACATCGGGAGCCTGGTGGTGCAGCACACCGCCAAAAGTCAAAATGTAAATGCCGATCGTTATGTGTGGACGGAGCGAAATGTAATATGGAATGCCGTGTATGATAATATGCGCGATGTAGAAAATATTATTAGCCAAAGTGATACGAATAATTGGCAAAATTATAAAGGCGTAGCATTGGTCATCCGCGCCTGGCTGTTTTCATTGGCGACGGATTGCTACGGCGATGTGCCTTACACCGAAGCGATTCGCGCGCGCGAGGGTATTCATTTTCCAAAATATGATTCGCAAGAACTGATTTATCAAGGGATTTTAGCGGATTTAAAAACAGCAAATGAAATATTGGGCTCTAGTAATGAAAAAGTCACTGGTGATGTAATTTATAACGGCGATATAATAAAATGGCGCAAACTGGCAAATTCATTGCGTATTCGATATTTAATGCGTATTTCTAATAAAGTAAATGTCGCGGATGAATTAAATCAAATTGCCAATAATCCAGATTCGACGCCCATTTTTCAAACGAATAATGACAATGCCGTTTTTAACTACCGCAGTTCACCGCCCGATCAATTTCCGATTTTTCAGTTAAAAACCGGTTTTTTTAATGAATTCCGCGCCAGCAAAGGCTTGCTCGAACTGATGGTAGAATATGGAGACAAGCGAGTGGCGCTTTTTTTCCGACCGACACCCGCCACCGAAAACACCGCCAACCCACAGTACGCCGGCATTCCAAATGGCTTGCCCGATGATGCGGCGCTATCTTACAACGGCGGATTGGAATATCAGTCTAAAATTGGAACTTATTTTTATGAAGAGGCAGTGACGCCACGTGGTTTGGGCATTGCGAAAGGGGTGATAATGACCTATGCAGAGTTGCAATTTTTATTAGCAGAAGCGGCGGAGCGTGGCTATTTTTTTGCAGATGCTGCAGTTTATTATAAAAATGGCATCAAGGCTTCTTTTGAATATTATGGTTTGGATGCCACCACTTATCTCAATGGCGGATTAGCCAATTATAAAGGATCGCAAAGCGACAAACTCAAATCCATCGGTTTTCAAAAGTGGATTGCCCTTTATTTTCAAGGCTTGGAGGCTTGGTTTGATTGGCGACGCACAGGCGCACCCGATCTTTTGCCTGCCGAAAGCAATCAAAATAACAATCAAATTCCGCTGCGTTTCCCCTATCCTCGCATCGAGCAATCTTTGAATACAAAAAGCTACCAGGAAGCCATCCAGCGGCAAGGATCAGATGATGTTAATACAAAAATGTGGTACTTGAAATTTTAAATACCGAATCCAATTTTTACGCAGGGTTGCAGCTTTGATAAAATTCATTTTCCTCGGTCGAGTAAATCTTTTCCCTCATCGAAAAGAATGGGATACGATCTGTATGGGTTTAAATTCGCGGTAGATTCTTACAAAAAATCGCCATGAGAGCCATCGTTCGTACAAAATACGGCACACCAGATGTGCTGCAAATCAAGGAAATTGATAAGCCTGTTCCAAAAGACAAGGAAGTTTTAATAAAAGTGTTTGCCACGACGATTAATCGTACCGATTGCGCGGTGGTGTCGGGCAAGCCCTTTATAATGCGGTTTTTTACGGGTTTGTGGAAGCCACGGTTGGCGAGTCCAGGAACGGATTTTGCAGGCGAAATTGAAGCAGTTGGAAAAGCGGTGACGCATTTTAAAGTCGGCGACCGCGTGTGGGGCTTTGACGACAATGGGCTGGGGTCGCAGACAAGCTATTTTACGTTGGCGGCAGATAAAGCGATCCTTCTCATACCGGAGCTTGTGACCTACGAGCAGGCAGCGGCAAGTGCAGAGGCAGCGCATTATGCTTACAATTTTATTAATAAAGTAAATATCAAAAGTGGTACTCGGGTCATGCTAAACGGGGCGAGTGGTGCGATTGGGTCGGCAGCATTGCAGTTTTTAAAAAATAGGGGTGCAAAGGTGACTGCCACCTGCAGGGAGCAGCACGTGGATACAATAAAAGCATTGGGGGCTGATCGGGTGATAGATTATGAAAAAGAAGATTTTACCAAAGATCAGGAGCGGTACCATTTTGTTTTTGATGCGGTGGGTAAGAGCACCTTCGGCAAGTGCAAGCGTTTGTTACTGCCCGGTGGTATTTACATTTCTTCAGAACTGGGTCCGGGCGCGCAAAATCCTTTTCTGGCTTTGATTACCCCGATGTTGGGCGGTAAAAAAGTTATTTTTCCTGTGCCAACGGATATTAAAGGGAGTTTGCAATTTATTAAAAATCTCTTGGAACAAGGTCAATTCAGCCCGCTCCTTGACGAGCATTCTTATAAAATGGAAAACATTGCTGACGGCTACCGGTATGTGGCGAGTGGACAAAAAGTGGGGAATGTGCTGCTGAAAGTAGCGTTGGATTAAAATATGATTCTATTTGCTTGCGCTACAAGTTCATCTCTTCTATAAATAAATGATGAAATTTCAGCATCGTTCTGACATTTCAGAACGCTCTCTCTTCTTTATTTTTTATAACTTTTTAAAAATCAGTAATTTAAAAATTGGCACGATTTTTGTTAATTCTTGGCTGGAAACTATTCTTAAAATCACCCAACTGTTTTTACCCAAAAACCATTCGCAACGTATTTTTTTAAAGTTCATTGAACATATTTTGATAGGAAAGAAGGAGTAACCTCAAAACTGTATTTTCCTAAAATCACCCAACTTAAAGTTGAATGGGACGATGCCCTAACTGAATAAAATTTTTTAACCCAAACCAAACCAATTGACTATGAGTGCTTTAGAATTTCACGCTTCTTTTAACAAGTTACAAGATCTATTGTTCGCTTTTGCAATGAAGCTTACAAGAAACAAAGAAGATGCAAAAGATTTGATGCAAGAAACAGCGATGCTGGCATATGCGAATATTCATCGTTTTGAACCTGGAACCCATTTCAAATCTTGGGTTTCGACCATCATGCGCAATTCTTTCATCAACAATTACCGCAAGATGAAAACGCGGAATAAAGTGGAAAAACCGATTGAAGATTTTTTATATGCGGTTGAAAATAAAACGGTTCGCAATCAGGCACACTCTCAAATTATGCACAAAGAGCTGACCACCATTTTGGATAAGCTGTCAGATGATTATAGAGTTCCGTTTTTAATGTTTTTTCAAGGGTATCATTATGATGAGATTGCCACGCATATGAATTTGCCAATTGGCACCGTGAAGAGCCGAATTTTTTATGCGCGTAAACAATTGAAAGATATGATTTCCCAGCAATATGAACTGGCGAACCTGCGCGCTTAACGTGCTCAATCGTTTGTAAAATTAACCCAAATAAACATGAAAACAAGCTCTACATCGGGTACGCAGGAGAGGACGAATCTTGCCGATTCTCCTCTCGTGTAAGCCCAAAGAGGTACTCAAAAAACCAAAAAAACAATTGTCAGGAGCCCCAAAGATCTATAAAAGTTGCGCTAAAGTGTTTTTCTTCCTTTTACCGGGTGATTCATTTCACAAAATCTTGCAAAGCCTATATAAAATGTAGGCTTTGCTTTTTTATTAAAAGCGCATTTCTATTCTTGACAGACATGCCTTTAGCCGATCCATAGCTCGCCTAGAGTGCTTTGCCGGCTCTGTGCCACTTCATCACGCCGCCCTGCATGTCATACACCACTTTGAAGCCTTGTTGGTGCAATTGTTGAGCCGCTCTTCTGCTGCGAACGCCAGTCAGGCAATACACAAATACAGGCTTTTCTTTGTCCAAATTGCTGATTGCTGAAGAAAAACTCGGCGAGCCAATATTGATGTTCACAGCATTGGTCAAATGACCTTGTGCAAATTCACCAGGTGTTCGCACGTCAATGAGCTGCGCATCGGGCGTGCCCGCCAATTTTTGCTCAAACGCATCAATCGAAATCGTTTCAGAAATAAGCCCGTCAGTTGCTGCCGTTTGCGGTCCTCCATCTGTGCCGGATTGCGGTTGGCAAGCGATCACGCTTACTGCCAAAAGGGCGATAGGAATTATTCTCATCATCATAATGTGGATGCTGCGTTTAATATTTTTATTGTTGGATTAAAAATAATTTTTGATTTTATAGAATTGGAAATCAGACAATTCGCTTCTGATTTTTGCAATATTCTCAAAGCTCTGTCGCGTTGATACTCGTCTTCAATGGTAACCACCGGCTCCAATATTACTTCACTTATCATATATTTTCCTTCCACCATTTCCAGTTTTCCGATTGCTTTTGAATCAAACTCGCTGAAAGCCAGTTTAGAATTTTCAGCAATGGCAAGAAAAGTCGTCATCAAACAGCTATTGATGGCGCCAACAAACAAGTGCTCCGGCGACCAAAGCCCCGCAATGCCTTTAGGAAATTCAGGCGGCGTCACCACTTCTATTTCCGAATGCAATACCGTCGAACTCATCATGCCTTTGCGCTCAATTTCCCACTGGACGGAGACGTCGTAATAATGCACTTGATCCATTATTTTATATAATTTGTATTGATTTTATTATATTTTCAAATCATTCCTCTACGGAATCCATAAAATTATCCAGCACCTTTTTTAAAGCGATCGCTGGCATCACGCCCGATTGTCGCCATTTGGCTTTACCATTTTTGAAAATCATCATGGTAGGCACACTTTGAATCTGATAAGCACTGGCTAAACTAGCATTCTTATCCACATCAATTTTTATAATGGTGATGGTGTCGCCCATCATTTTTTTCAATTCATTGAGAATGGGTGCCAACATCTTGCATGGACCACACCATTCTGCTGAAAAGTCAACTAATACTGGCTTTTTTGACTGAATAATATCAGAAAAAGTCATCGTTTTCTTGGTTTTTAATTTCATGGTATTATCAATTATCTGTTTTTTTAATTTCTTCATAAGATACCTCCCTTGCTTCATTTGCCTTCGTTGTTTTCGTAGGTACGGCGCAGCCATCCACTCCACAACAGCCAGTATTCGTCAGTGCCTGGTACAAAAAGACAGCTGCAATCAGCCCCGACAAAGTATCCGCAAAAACAAGGGCTTGGTAAGCCATCATAATGCCCAGTAGCAAGCGTATCCAGCGCATCAGATGCCAGTTGTACAAGAGTGTTTGCTTGATGGTATTCATCGCAATGAGTATTGGTTAAGACGGTTCGGTTTTGTTCTCTTTTCGGAACAAGTTAAAAAATAAAAAGCCCATCAGTGCGCCATACAGCGTACTATTTAAAGGCTTAGAAGTAATCATGCACGTGCCCGACGCGCAGCCCACATAGTACCAATAGCCCCAGCCTGCCACTGCGCCCAGCATGAGGCCCGCCAATTCGAGCTTATAATTCCACAATAATTTTTTCATGATCTCCACAGTTTGAAATATTTCGGACACAAAAATGCAACCCCTGGTTTAAACGTTCTGTGATCTATGTTGGATAAGAGGAAAATTTTTGGATTGGAGATGGGATTTAACATTTACACTAGGTGAAGCATACCTAAACAGGAGTGTATATTTGAATGTTGCAGTTATGGGTTGTATGAGTCGTACCTATGTAATAATGTGGGCTTACAAATGTTGGTAGCAAACAAGATCAAATGAAATATTTAATTTGGGTAATATTATTATCAATTTATAAAGCGGCAAATGAAGCTGGCTACTAACACAGTGCATCTGCCTATGCCTCCACAGAAGGACTGCACACCAGCTATACGGAACGTTAGGAGGTGTTTGATAAACATTAAGGGTTAACTCTAATTATATCAATAACTTATACTCAATAGCACCTTGCTGAAGGAAATGAATAGTGTGCTATTTTTATATTTTGGTATTGATATTTTTGTAATATGCCGCCTCGATTTACATCAAGACGGCACATTTTGGTTTTAAGCTTTTACTTGTTGTTCCAACTCCTCAATGCGCTGATTTTGCTGGATGATGTACAGCGTCAACTCTTCCACTTTTTGCAACAATTTGATAGAAAGCTCGGTCAAGCCAACGCCTTCGCTCTTCATGGCTTCCGCAGATGGGATGCCCGGCAGGTGCTTGTTGGTTTGAATGAAAGCATTTACTTCGCTGATTTGTGGCAAGGCATAATTTGCGTCAAATACAAAGTCAGCCGTTGCAACCAATGATTTACCACCGATCAGGATGTCGCCTTTGTTGCCATCAATGACGATCGCGTCTTCACCAGCGCCATTTTTTACAAAAATCTCGCCGTCGGAGTTGCCGCCGCCCAAAGAAAGCGTTGCTGACTTACCAACCAATTCTACGGTCTTTGCCAAATTGCCATTGAACAAGCGAATCGAACCTTCATGCGCTTCCAATTCCACACGAGTCTTGCCCTCAGAAGTTTGCAACATGATGTCGCCGTCGTGACCACCGCCACCTGCGATGATGTTGGCTACAGCGCCGTCGAGGTGAATCGTCAGGTTACCGGCATTGTCCATCATGCGAATATCACCATTGCTACCATTGCCGCCGAAAGCTGCATTGCCATTGCCACCGTCAAGATGAATGGTATCATGACCGTCAATATTGCGCAACGAAACATCCCCTTGAGTGCCCGCACCGCCAAAGATAATGTTGCCCGTACCACCGTCCATATGCAATGTTACCATACCTTCCATATTCATCAGGCGGATATCACCATTGTGACCTTCGCCACCGACGTGCAGATTGGCGTTGCCGCCGTCGAGGTGAATGCTTTGCTTACCTTCACGATCCAACAAAGCCAGATCGCCTTCGCTACCTTCGCCGCCCAATTTTGCGTTGCCAGCACCGCCATCAATTTGAAAAGTCATTTTACCTTCAGCGTTCATCAGGCGGATGTCGCCGTTGTGTCCTTCGCCACCGATGTGGAAATTGGCATTGCCACCATCGATGTGAATGGTTGTTTTACCTTCGGTGTCTCTTAGTGTAATGTCGCCTTGATGACCTTCACCACCGACGATTACGTTGCCTGTGCCGCCATCTACGTGTAGTGTCAAACCGCCATTTGCGTCAATCAAACGCAAGTCGCCATTGCTGCCGTCGCCGCCTGCGTGGATGTTTGCATTGTTGCCGTCCAGGGAAATTGTGATGTTGCCGTTCTCGTTTACGAGTTTTAGGGCATTCATTTCATTTGTCATAACAGGGAAAAATTTAAATTAAAAAAATGCAAGATTTGTCCCTGTTAAAATGAAACTTTGTTACAGAAAAATTTTAAAAACAGTATTAAATTTTAATTAATTGATGGTTTCCCATATGTTAACTAATTGATTAGTCTATTAAACCGTAAGAACATTGTTGTAAAAAACTTGTAAGTTGCATTTTAAAAATTTTGCTTTTGACAAACGAAAAAAAGAGACAAATGCGTTATCCCCATTAGGAATTCCTGAAGAATGGACATTTTTTCGAAAAAAGCACGTTGGAAAATTTATTTAATCATTGGCGGTGCGCTGATTTTAGTAGTTTCGCTGGTTTATACCCGCTATTTGTCAACCATGTTGGCAGAAAGTGAGCGTACGAAAGCAGAAAACTGGGCGTTGGCGCAAAAACAGATAAATAACCTTGATCCTCAAGACAATCAGCCAATTGACCTCACACTGCAGCTAGAGGTGTTACGAAATAACACTACAATTCCGGTTATCATTGTAAATAATATGGGCGGAATCGATGGTGCCGTCAATTTTGGAGAAGCATTAGATACGGATGCAAATTTTTTAAAAAATGAAGTTCAAAAATTAAAAAAAGACGGTTTTCAGCCCATCAAAGGAGAAGGATATTCAATCTATTACAAAGAATCCAAAGTGCTGCGTCAGCTTCGATATTTCCCGCTTATTCAATTGATTTTGATTGTTGCTTTTATCGGCTTTGGCTACATGAGCTTTAGTTCGGCGCGCCGGGCAGAGCAAAACCGTGTGTGGGTGGGCATGGCAAAAGAAACGGCGCATCAGTTGGGCACGCCCATTTCCGCCATCATTGCGTGGATAGAGCATTTGAAATTGAGTATTGACAACAATGAGGAAGCGCAGGAGGTATTGGTAGAATTGCGAAAAGACGTGGAACGCCTGGAATTGGTAGCGGATCGTTTCTCCAAAATTGGTTCTACGCCTGTGCTCCAGCCAGTGAATATTTATGAAGAATTGGACCAATGTCGCGCCTACATGCAAGCGCGCGCGCCCCGCAAGGTTGCTTTCCGTTTCCCGGAGGCGACGCACGTGCCTTTGTACGCGAATTTAAATCCGCATCTATTTGATTGGGTAGTAGAAAATTTGCTGCGCAACGCCATTGATGCGATGGATGGCAAAGGCAGCATCAGCGCAGAGGTGCATGAGGAGGGCGATATGATTACCGTTGACATCAGCGATACTGGGAAAGGCATTCCCTCCAGCAAATTTCGCGCGGTTTTCCAACCAGGCTACACAACCAAAAAGCGGGGCTGGGGATTGGGATTGTCACTTGCAAAACGCATCATTGAGGAATACCACAGCGGCAAAATTTTTGTAAAACGTTCGGAAGAAGGCAAGGGCACAACGTTTACCATTCGTTTGCCTAAACAAACTGCACCGGCATTGGCAAAGGAGGAAATGATTCCGACTAAAGTTTTGGGATAGTTGAATAGTCAGATAGTATACTGGAGCAAAGTTTTTGGGATTATTTTTACGAAATGGGTAGCTCCACGATAAAGCTGCTGCCTTCATGCACAAAAGTTAAACTGATAAGCTAAATAGAAGGTATCTTTTATGCCCGCCCCTCGTTTATAATTACTTGTTTGAGGTTTTGCAATCAACTGATATTCAATTTTTTTATATAGAATGAATATATTATTTTAGAATACTTAACCAAAAAATTCAACATCTTAATTCTCCTAATCGCATCCAAGGTAGTC
>CAZFBN010000078.1:0-25768 GCA_964517145.1 uncultured Saprospiraceae bacterium | reverse complement strand
TGCACCGGGCGCATCGAGGTGCCGCCGTACAGTTTGTATTCGGTTTTTGCACCGAGCGCCGGATTTGTGCAGTCGGTGAAGCATTTACCGGGCGATTATGTCAAAAAAGGCACGCTTTTGACGCAAATTTCTCATCCTGATCTGGTGAAATTGCAACGGGAATTTCTGGAAGTGCAAAGCCAGTTGGAATTTTTGAAACATGATATGACGCGAAAAGAAACACTCGCCGCCGCCGAAGCCGCTTCGCAAAAGGCGTTTGAGCAGGCGAAAGCCGATTATCATTTGCAATTGGCGCGGTATAAAGGGCTGAAAGCGGAATTGGATTTAATGGGTATTTCTACGCAGCAGTTGGAAAGGAATGGTACGATTCAAAATTCTATTGCATTAACGGCTCCAATTAATGGTTTTATTACAAAAGTGAATGTCAACAATGGGATGCTTGTGTCGCCGACTGATTTATTATACGAAATTGTAAACAACCAGCACATGCACGTCGAATTGCAGGTGTTTGCTAAAGACGTCGCGCAACTCAAAGAAGGTCAAAAGATTGAATGCCAGATGCCCGGCAGCGAGCGGATTTACACGGCAGATGTGCATTTAGTCGGCAAAATGATTGACCCGGAGACGAAAACCACGATGGTGCACGGACATTTTAATAACGAGCCAATCGATTTAATTCCAGGCACTTACGTGCAAGCTAGAATTTATACAGATGCGAAAGAAGTGCTGGCGGTGCCGACGAGCGCTATTATAACGGAAGGCAACGAACATTATATTTTTGTAAAAAAAGTAAATGGATTTGAGAAAGTATCGGTAATAACTGGAAAATCGGACGGAAATTATATGGAAATCGAGCCTTTGAGCTTAGGCATGAATGAGCAGTTAGCCTTGAAAGGGGCTTATTACATTAATGGTAGTATATCAGAGGAGGAATAAGGAGTTGGCAGTGAAGTAATACTTTAACTGCCAACTGCTTACCTGTTTTCTGTTGCTGTTTCGCGTACTTTTTGCAAGAAAGGCGATGCAAAAACGAAATTTTCCATCGTCTCGTTGTCACTGTGCAGCACGGTGTCTTTCGTACCGCGCCATGCGATGCAGCCTTGATGCAGCAATATGATATTGTCACCCACTTCCATCACGGAGTTCATATCATGGGTATTAATAACAGTTGTAATATTATTTTCAACCGTAATATCATGGATCAACTCGTCAATCAGGATAGCCGTTTTAGGATCCAAGCCAGAGTTGGGTTCGTCGCAAAATAAGTATTTGGGTTGCAGCACAATCGCACGGGCAATACCGACGCGCTTTTGCTGTCCACCGCTGACTTCAGAAGGGAAACTCTTGTTTTTACCGGTCAGATTCACACGTTCCAAGCAATAATTCACCCGATTTAGCTTCTCTTTTGCCGTCATGGTCGTAAACATATCCAACGGAAACCGAATATTTTGTTCGACCGTCATCGAATCAAACAGCGCCGAACCCTGAAACAACATGCCCACCTGCATGCGCACTTTCCGCATTTGCTTTTTATCCAGGTTAAAAAAATCCACATCGTCATACCACACCTTGCCGCTGGTAGGCGTCATCAAACCCACTAAAATCTTGAGCAACACGGTTTTACCCGCACCACTTCGACCGATAATCAAGTTGGTTTTGCCTTTGTAAAACTCGGTCGTAATTCCTTTTAGCACCTCGTTTTCATCAAAGGTTTTTATAATATTATCTGTTTTTATCATAATTTTAATGCTAAATAGCAATTGAGCAGAATTAACTGCATGTTTTAATTGTAGTAAAAATCTGATTATCAGCAATTTAAAAGCGTCAAATAAATAATTAAAAATAATTATTTATCATGTTAACAAAATGGCAATTAAATAGTCCGCCAACAAAATTAAAATATCGCTGAAAACCACTGCATTTGTACTGGCTTTGCCTAACTCGATGCTTCCTCCTTGCACATAATAGCCTTGATAACACGACACGCTAGTAAGAATAAATGAGAAAACAAGGGCTTTGACGAACATCATCGTCACGTTCCTTTGCAGAAAAAACGACCGCACGCCCTGCACATACTCTGCATCACTCATAATGCCCGCTGGTACAGTCGCGACGTAGCCACCCATGATACTCACGAACGCTCCGATAGCTACCAGCATTGGTATGACCGCCAAAGCGCCCAGTACTTTCGGACGCACCAAGTAAGCTGCCGTGTTGACGCCCATGATTTCCATCGCGTCAATGTGCTCCTTCTGCCGCATCCCGCCGATTTCCGCTGCCATATTCGAACCGACTTTTCCGGCTAAAACCAGACAGATAATCGTTGGCGCTAATTCAATAATCGTACTGTCGCGCACGATGTAGCCAATATAATAACGCGGCACCAGTGTTCCGTCAAGCTGATAGGCAAACTGAATCGCCGTCACCGCACCAATAAACACCGAAATCACAATGACAATCATCAGCGAACCGATGCCAATATCGTTCATCTGCCGCATCGTTTCCTTGTAATACATCCGCCAGTTTTCGGGGCGACCGACTGCCATGCCCAGCATTTTTACATAGCGACCGACGTGGTATAGTATTTTGAAATTCATATCCTTGTTATCAGTTATCGGTTATTAGTTATTAGTTAGCAATTATTGGTTATCTATGCCCCTGCTAACTGATAACGATTAACGCATTTTATCGCCAAAAGTAACCTAATTTCCTTGTTTCACAACATTTTAACGCAACAACCGTTCGTGCCCTCTGGTTGAACTTTTTCAAAATATCTTACTTTCATTCGTATTAAACGCAAGAGAAACCAAAATTCTTTCTCGTTTATTTATTCCTTGTTCATTCTTTCATTTTTTCATGGTTTTAATTTTCAATTTTATGAATTGCATCATTACAGGTGGAACCAAAGGCATCGGTCGGGCTATTGCAGAGATTTTTGCTAAAAATGGCTTCCACATTGCAGTTGCCGCTCGCAATGCCGATCAATTGAATGCGTTAAAAAAAGATTTGGAAAGCCGGTATTCGATTGAAGTGCTGACTTTTCCAACCGATCTGAGCCGCAAAAGTGAAGTGCAACGCCTGGCGGATTTGATTCCGGTACACTGGGATTGTATAGATGTTTTGGTGAATAATGCGGGTATTTTTACCCAAAGTCCTATGCTCGATGAGCCAGACGACCAACTCGAAAAAGCTTTGCATGTCAATCTTTTCAGTGCATACCATCTTACCCGCGCCTTGCTGCCGCTGATGATTGAACATGGCAAAGGACATATTTTTAACATTTGTTCTGTTGCCAGCCAACAAGCCTATCCCAATTGCAGCACTTACACTATTACCAAATTTGCGCTGCTTGGTTTTTCTAAATCGCTGCGCCTCGAATTTCGCGATAAAGGCATCAAAGTTACCTCGGTCATACCAGGTTCAACCTTCACGCCCTCCTGGGAAGGCTCCGAGGTTGCCGCGGATCGCCTCATGGACGCCGCTGAAGTAGCAAAAGCCGTCTGGAGTGCCTGGGATATGGGACCTAGCGCTGTCGTTGAGGAAATTGTAATGCGCCCGCAACTCGGCGACTTATAAAACCATGTCCGTTTCTTCCATCCAGGTAAACGCTTCTCTGCATTTGCGCTCAACTCTACTTGGGCAGTTTTTTGGCTACTTTACAAAAGCAAAAGCGAATCTACGCGTCCTGGAGATAAAATTTCCCCTTTCCTTTTGTCTAACGGTTAGGACAAAATTTGGTAATTTGTCTATGTCAGCAAACGATCGTTCACCCATTTTACTTTTTCAGTTCTTTTTAAAACAAGTATTGTGAAGCAAAATGAAGCATAAAAGCACGTGCCTAAATGGCGTAGGCACATCGTTAGATTATCGCGGCATATGCTTAGATGACGTAGGCACATCGTTAGACGATCTACGCATATGCTTAGACCGCTTAGGCACGTCGTTAGATCATCGCGGCACATGCCTAGATGATGTAGGCACGTCGTTGGACAATCTACGCAGCATATGCTTAGATCGCTTAGGCACATGCTTACATCATCTAAGCACATCATTAGATCATCGCAGGATATACTTAGGCAACAGAAGCATGTCGTTAGGCGGTGTAGGCATATGCTTGCATGATTTTACAATATGCTTTGAAGCCATTATTACCTAAATTTAAGCAGTAACATTCTTTCAATTAATCTGAATTATATGAAAAACACCTATTACTTAATTATTCTAGCTATCCTTTTCACACTTCCCTTGTGGGGGCAGAAAAAAACGACGGCTCCAGTTCAGCCAGCCCCCGCGGCGCTTGCAAAATTTGACCAAAGTCTTTTTGATGGCGTCCAATGGCGCCTGGTGGGTCCGTTTCGAGGTGGTCGGGCAGGTACCGTCACGGGTGTGCCGGGCAATCCGAATCTGTATTACATGGGCACGGCTGGCGGCGGCGTGTGGCGCACGAAGGATGCGGGTACCACCTGGGAGTGCATTTCCGATGGCTATTTTGGTGGATCGATTGGCGCGGTGGCGGTAGCCGAAAGTGATCCCAACGTGATTTATGTCGGCGAAGGCGAGCAAACGGTGCGTGGAAATGTATCCTCCGGCTGGGGCATGTGGCGCTCCACCGATGCCGGGAAGACCTGGAAGCACATCGGTTTGAAAGAATCGGAGCACATTGGACGTATTCGGGTACACCCGAAAAATCCAGACCTGGTGTATGTGGCTGCGATGGGCAATCTGTGGAAACCCAATGACATGCGCGGCGTGTATCGCTCAAAAGATGGCGGTAAAACCTGGGAACGCATTCTGTTTGAAAGTGACAAAGCCGGGGCAGTGGACTTAATTTTGGATCCGAATAATCCGCGCATTATTTACGCCAGCACCTGGGAAATCAAGCGGAATGGCTATCGCATGGACAGCGGCGGTCCGGGCAGTCACCTCTGGAAAAGTACAGACGGCGGCGATACTTGGGAGAAATTGACCGATAAGCCTGGAATGCCCAAAGGTGTTTGGGGAATTGTTGGCATTGCGGTTTCACCGGTTAATTCGGAAAGAGTTTGGGCGATTATAGAAAATGAAGAGGGCGGCGTTTTCCGCTCGGATAATGGCGGCGCGACCTGGCAGCGCACAAGCGACAATCGCAATCTGCGGCAGCGGGCTTGGTACTATTCGCGCATTACAGCGGATTCTCAGAATGAAGATGTCCTATACGTTTGCAATGTTGGCTTTTTCCGCTCGAAAGATGGGGGTCATAATTTTGAAAGTATTTCAACGCCACATGGCGACCACCACGATTTATGGATTGCCCCCGAAAACAATCAGCGCATGGCGGTGGCGGATGACGGCGGCGCTCAGATCAGCAACGACGCCGGTGAAAATTGGAGCACGTATTACAACCAACCGACCGCACAATTCTATCGCGTAACCACTGATAATGATTTTCCATTTAGGATTTTAGGTGCGCAGCAAGACAATTCGACCGTGCGCATCCGGCATCGTTCGGCGAGTTCCACGATTACCGAGCGCGACTGGGAACCTTCCGCCGGTGGCGAAAGTGCACATTTAGCGCCCGATCCGAATAATCCTGACATCGTCTATGCCGGTACTTACAAGGGTTATATGAGTCGCGTCGATCACAAAACGGGGCAAGAACGTTCTACGAATGTGTGGCCCGAGAACCCCGCAGGCTCTGGCGCCGAGGTGATGAAATACCGTTTTAATTGGAATTATCCGATTTTCTTTAGTCCGCACAATCCGAAGAAGTTGTACGCGGGTTCTAATTACCTCCATGTCACCACGAATGAAGGGCAAAGCTGGGAAGTGATCAGCCCGGATTTGACGCGCAATGATCCAGAAACGATTAAATCTTCGGGCGGTCCAATTACGCAGGATAATACAGGGGTAGAATATTATGCCAATTTATTTGCCATTGCAGAATCGCCGCAGGAGTCGGGCGTAATTTGGGCAGGTTCAGATGATGGATTATTGCATATCACCAGAGATGGTGGCAAAACCTGGCAGAACGTGACACCTCCGGGACCCAAGCAAAATATGATGAACTGCATCGATGTCAATCCTTTTGTGAAAGGCGGCGCGTATGTGGCAGCCACGTATTATAAATTTGGCGATTACACACCTTATTTGTACAAAACCACCGATTACGGCAAAACCTGGACGGTGATTACGGCTGGCATTGACAAAAACCATTATACCCGCGCCATTCGCGCCGATCCTAAGCGGCAGGGCTTATTGTACGCTGGCACTGAGTGGGGGATGTATATTTCTTTTGATGATGGGAAAAACTGGCAGCCATTTCAATTGAATTTGCCGATTACTTCCATTGCCGATTTGCACATTCGAGATAACATGCTCATTGCGGCAACGCACGGACGCAGTTTCTGGATGATTGATGACCTTACGCCTTTGCAGGAACTAAGTGAGGACATTGCCAAGCGCGATTTTTATTTGTACAATAACAAACCTTCGTATCGCATGGCGCAGGAGAGCGGCGGTCGCGCTTCTAAAACAAGTGGCGAAAACCATCCGAATGGCGTGCTGTTCCACTATTTTGTTAAAAATCTGGAGGAAAAAGATGATGTGAAGCTGGAGATTATGGAATTGGATGATGATTTGATTCAAACATTTTCTAATAAATTGAAAGGCAAGCAGTTACTGGATGTAAAAAAAGGCGGCAATCGCTTTGTGTGGGACATGCGCTATCCGGGCTTTAAAGATTTTCCGGGCATGGTGTTGTACTCCTCGCCGAACGTAGGTCCGAAAGCCATGCCAGGCAAGTACAAGGCGCGTTTGACGGTGAACGGGCAAAGCATGGTTCAGGAATTTGAAATCATCAAAGACCCGCGCCTGCCCAATACGCCAGAAGATTATCAAAAGCAATTTGACTTCCTGATTGCTACGCGCGACAAAGTGAGTGAAGCCCACCAGACCATTCTCGACATCCGCGACGTGCGTAAGGATTTGAATTACGTCAAAGAAAAGATCGGCAAAAACCCTGATATGCAGGATGTTATAAAATCCATTGATGAATTGGATAAAAAAATGACGGTGATTGAAAATAACATTCACCAAACGAAAAACAAGAGCAATCAGGACGCAATCAATTATGGCATTCGCCTCAACAACCGCCTGGCTTTCCTGCTCGCCGACCAGCAACTGGGCGACTACCCGCCGACCGACCAGGCACGGGAAGTGCAGCAAAAAGTGACAGAAGAGTTGAATAAAGAATTAAAAGAAATCAATACCTTGATGGATACGGAGTTGGACAAGATCAATCAGTCTTTGCAGCAGAAGAATATTCCGATTATTGCCAAAAAAGGGAAGAAAACTTCGTCTTAAAAACCTTAGCTGTGGCGCATTTCAAAAATGTGCCACAGTTTTTTTGTGACTTTTTTGAGCGTTTGCGTCTAAATCAAAAAATCCTGTTGCAATGCGCTATTTTGAGACCCCGATTATTTTGATGCTTTCTGAAGAAGATTATGACAAAGCCCGTGCGTTTGCTGCGGCGGTAGTGCCAACCATTAATTATCGTGATAGCCTGCAATTCAACGCCGAAAAAATTTACGACGATCATTTTGTAAGCAAATTGGGCGAAGAAGCGGTGCGACAAGCGTTTGAATCGTTTGCATTGCAAGTGCAAGGACCCGATTACACCATTTATAATGGCAAACAAAAATCTTGGGACAGTGATTTGCAGGTAAATGGCATACCTTTGGCAGTCAAAACCCAGCGAAAATCAGCGGCGCAGCGCTATGGATTATCTTGGACTTTTCAAAAATCGCGCTTTCGCAGCGATCCCATTTTACAAAATCCCGAAGCCTGGGTTTGTTTTGTAGAATTCAATGATGTAACGGCAACGCCTTCTTTTACAATATTTCCGCCGTTCCAAATTAAAGAATTGCCTTTCAAAGCGCCCCGCCTCGCACGCTTGCTCGACAAGAAGATTGCGGTGTATGCAGAGGATTTTTTATAAAAATGGATCAGAAATTTTCAACAAATCATAAATAACTTGACCTGATTGTAAATCTTCAGAATAAAGAATTTGACAGGAGGCATGTAGGGCAGTTGCAATAATTAAACTGTCATAATAGCTATATTTATATTGCGTAGCTACTTTTACAGCATCAAGAATCAACCCTGACGAAATTTCCACAAGCTCGCAGTGCAGCACTAGTTCCAACAAATGTTGCGTGGTATCTGTGGGAGATAATTTTAATTTTTTTAAACAAACATTCGCGTTTTCAGAAAGAACTTGCGTACTAATAACGGGAGACTGTTGAAGCAATTCAATTGCCTTTGTTTTTTTGGCTAGATCATTTCCCAATAAATAAATCCAAATATTGGAATCTACAAAAGTTTTAACGCTCATTGGCTTCGTCTCTATCAAATTTATAATCAGATAAATCTAAATGGAAGCGGCTATAAAACGTTGCAGGATCTTCTACCATAGAGACGTCTTCCTGGCGTAATACTCTGGCTTCCAAGCGTTCTAACAGCTCCAGGATGAATGGTACATCTTCGGCTTTAGGAATGTCAACTATTATTCTTGTCATAATGCAATCATTGATTTAGACTAACAAAATCACAACGCTTTTCGCAGCCGCGCCACCGGAATATTCAATTGCTCCCGATACTTTGCTACGGTGCGCCGGGCAATGTTGTAGCCTTTTTCGGTAAGCAAATCGGTGAGTTTATCATCGGAAAGCGGCTTGCGTTTGTCTTCCATCGCGATCAATTCGCTCAATATTTTTTTCACTTCCAGTGTCGAAACTTCCTCGCCTTCCTGCGTTTGCATGCCTTCGGAGAAAAATTCTTTGAGGCGCTTTGTACCAAATTCCGTTTGGACAAATTTGCTGTTGACCACCCGCGACACAGTCGAAATATCCAATCCAGTAATATCGGCAATATCCTTGAGAATCATGGGGCGCAGCTTTTTCTGGTCGCCAGTGAGAAAGTAATCGTATTGATATTGTAAAATGGCATACATCGTTTTGAACATCGTCTCTTGCCGTTGTCGAATGGCGTCAATGAACCATTTGGCGGAATCAATTTTCGATTTGATAAACAATGCCGCTTCGCGTTCTTGTTTGCCCGCGCGGTTGCCGCGTGCTTTTTTGGCATAGTCCTTGAGCATGTCGCGGTACTGGTCACTGATGCGAAGTTCTGGCGCATTGCGCGCATTCAAAGTCAATTCCAACTCCCCATCCCGATTGGTAATGATAAAATCAGGAACAACGTAATTAACTGAATTAGAATTGCTTGTGATGTAGCCGCTCGCCGGTTTCGGATTCAATTTTAAAATTTCATCAACGGCTTCCTTCAAGTCTTCATCTTGCAAATTGAGTTGCTTTTCCAGCTTTTCAAAATGCTTTTTGGTGAATTCGTCAAAATAATCGCGGATGATGCGAATGGCTAAATCCAAAATAAATAAAGCCCCAATGGAAGGATGTTCGCTTTGCTCCAACTGCTCGCGTTGCAGGCGCAACTGAATGAGCAGGCATTCCTGCAAATTGCGCGCGCCAATGCCCGGCGGATCGAAGCGTTGAATTTTTTTAAGAATGGCGACGATTTCTTTTTCGTTGGTATCGATATTTTGCGAAAACAACAGGTCGTCCATGATGCTTACCGGGTCGCGGCGCAGGTAGCCATCGTCGTCAATGCTGCCGATGATTTGCAAAGCAATCGCCCGTTCGCGTTCATCCTGCAAGTCAGCCAAGCTCAATTGTTCCTCCAGGTAATCGTGAAAGGAACGCTCCACGGCAACGGGTATGGTTTTATCTTCCTCAGCGGCATAGCTGTCGCCCTGGGTTTTGTAGCTGCCGGGGTCATCTTCGATGTAGCTATCCCAGTATTCCTCCATTTCAAAGGCATCTTTTGTAGCGCCTTCGTCTGCCCCAAAGTCGTCTTCACTTGCACTTTCTCCACTAAAATCCTCGGATTCGCTGCGTTCCAGCGCTGGATTGATTTCTAGTTCTTCCTCTATGCGTTGCTCCAAATTCATCGTCGGTATTTGCAACAGTTTCATCAATTGAATCTGCTGCGGCGACAGCTTTTGAAGCATTTTCTGACTTAAACTCTGCTTGAACATCGTCATCGTTGCGGGCTTTTTTGCTTTTTCAAAGCGCCCTGTGTTTTATAATCGAAATACGGTTAGTAAAAGTTTGCCTTCAATAACAAATATATCCCGATTTCCAGAGCGATCCAAGTTAAATTCTACAAAACTCATGCCAACTTTTGTTAATATAAAATTTTAATGCTATATCACAATACTTAAAAACGAATGAGTTACTGGTTTTTCCGTTAATAATGTGTCAATACAATGGCGAGGCAAAAAACAATCAAACATTCTACGTAATTTTGCAGCGCTTTTGAAAGAAAGCCGTGGATTGCAGTGCAATTAAACGAGAAAAATGCCGTTAACACTCAGATTTTTGATAATTGAATCCTACGTTTACGAAACTTTAAAAGTGTCATAAACGTAAATCGAGAAACCAATATCCAAAATCTAAAAAACTGCCTCTGTTTGAAAAAAATATAAAATTGGTAAAGCAATGTTGAAGCAAATTTTATTCCTGCTACTAGTCGTGGCATTGTTGCCATTAGGATTGCAAGCTCAAAAAAATGACGATCCCGTGCTTTTTACGGTTGGCAAATCGCCGGTGCACGTGTCAGAATTCAAATACATTTACAGCAAAACCAATGGTGCAGGCGCTGATTTTTCAAAAAAATCCATTGATGAATACCTGGATTTGTATGTAAAATTTAAACTCAAGGTGCAAAAAGCGAAAGAAATGAAGCTGGACACCTTGCCTTCTTTAAAATCGGAATTGGCGGGCTACCGTCGGCAGTTGGCAGATTCGTATTTGATTGACCGCGAAGTGACGGATCGCCTCGTGAAAGAATTGTACGACCGTGTGCAGCAAGACGTTGACATCAGCCATATTTTGATTGAAATTGGCGAACCTGGCACGGTGCCTTCGCCAGAAGACACGCTCAAGGCGTATCAGGAAGCCTTGGAAATAAAAAAGCGTTTGGATAAAGGCGAAGATTTTGCGGCTTTAGCCAAAACCGTTTCGGATGAAACCGTAGCCAAAGAAACTGGCGGGCGTATTGGTTTTATCAATGCCAGTATGCTTCCCAGTGGCTTTTATGATCTGGAAACTGCCGCTTACACGGTTCTGGTCAACAAGCATTCGGGCGTAGTGCGTTCTCGTGCAGGTTATCACCTGGTGAAGGTGCATGCGCGTCGCCCGGCGCGTGGAGAAGTAGAAATTGCCCATATTTTGGTGCGTGCGCAGGACGGCAATTTCGACGAGGCGAAAGCAAAAATGGACAGTGTAAAAATGGAATTGCAAAAACCAGGAGCAACCTTTGAAAAAGTAGCAATGGCGCTTTCCGAAGATGAATTAACGGCACCTCGCGAGGGTTATTTGGGCATTTTTGGCATTGGGCGCTATGAAAAGAATTTTGAAGACGCTGCTTTTGCTTTAGAAAAAGACGGGCAGATTTCTGAGCCGGTGCGCACCAGCATTGGCTGGCATTTGTTGAAAAGAATTAGCCGCCGCAACATACAACCTTTTGAGACAGAAAAGAATCGTTTAGAATTGAAAGTAAAGCAGGACACGCGCTACGAGCAGGCACGTGTTGCGATGTTGGATAAAATTAGACGGGATAATAATTTTAAGGAAAATACGGCAATTTTACAAAAATTCATAGCCGCACAAAGC
This sequence comes from uncultured Saprospiraceae bacterium, assembly GCA_964517145.1. Taxonomy (GTDB): domain Bacteria; phylum Bacteroidota; class Bacteroidia; order Chitinophagales; family Saprospiraceae; genus JADJNW01. Next base: position 14,039 of record CAZFBN010000078.1, on the reverse strand, counting down.
GATACCTTTTTTACTTTCAAATGGCGCGCCCCGGATGTAAAATCGGAAGAAACTTTGTTTACGCTGGGTTCTACGCCGACTACCTTAGGCGAATTCACAGATTACATCAGTCGATCTACGGGCAAGCGCATTCGCCTGAAAGACGAAGGGTTGGAAAAAGCCGTCAAAAGTTTGTACAAAGAATTCCTGGATGAGACTTGTTTGAAATATGAAGAATCGCAATTGGATAAAAAATATCCTGATTTTAAGGCGCTGATGCGGGAGTACGAAGAAGGAATTTTGTTGTTTGAAGCGACCAAATTATTGGTTTGGGACAAAGCTTCTCAGGATTCGGTTGGGTTGGAAAAATTTTATGAAACCGTGAAAGACCGGTACAAATGGGAAGAACGCGCGGTGGTTTCCAACTTCAAAATCGTGGGCGAAGGCAGACCTCAAGCTACCGAAATCAGAGAATATGCGGTGAATCATAGCCTTGAGGAAGTGTTGCAAAAGTACAATACGGCAGAAAAAACGATTGTGTCGGTGGATGAAAAAACCATAGAGCGCAAGCCGAATACCAATTCGATTTGGACTGTTGGGGAGACAAGTACGCTGCAAATGAATCGCGATGGCAGCTCTACATTCAATAAAATCTCGAAATTATTACCTCCAGGACTCAAAACGTTGAAAGAAGCGCGTGGTTACGTCATCGCTGATTATCAGGACTATCTGGAGAAAAAATGGATTGAAGAATTGCAAAAACAATATCAGGTTACGATTAATCAAAAGGTATTGAATAATCTGATAAAGGCATAAAAGCGGCATATGAACGCGGAGAGGCAATTAAAACGAGTGTGGTATGGCGGACTATTGTTGATACTGCTAGCTTCGTGTGATTTGGTGAGTAAACCGCAGCAGCAAGATCAATTGTTGGCAAAAGTGCACAACAAAGCGCTCTATTTATCTGAGTTGGACGGTATGTTTCCGCCCGGCACTACCAAAGCGGACAGCACATTGATAATCAATTCATTCATCGAACGCTGGACGCGGGAAACGCTGCTGCTGCAAGAGGCGGAGCGCAATATTCCCAGCAACTTGAATATTGACAAACTGGTGCGCGATTATCGGGCGTCGCTTATTCGCAACAATTATGAAAAGATTTTGGTAGAAGAATTGCTGGATTCGACTTTTACAGCCGAGGAAATTTTGACGTATTACAATGCGCATCGCGAGGAATTTAAATTGAACGATGACATTGTGCGCTGCTATTTTGTGAAGCTGTCATTGGGCGCGCCCGATCAGGCATTGATGAAAAATTGGTGGGAAAATCTTTCCAACGCCGAGAGCCGTACCAAATTGGTGGACTATTGCAATCAATATGCCAATTCTCATTTGTTGGCAGACAGCACCTGGTATCGCATTGAAGACATTGTAATGGAGCTACCGCCCGGCACCATGTCGGCGGAAAATGTGTCGCGCCGCGATTTAACTACAAAAGACAGTGATTATCAGTATTTTCTGAAAATCACAGAAGTAAAAAATAAAAATCAGGATCCGCCCATGTCCTTCGTTCAAGATCAAATTCGACGGGTCATCCTGCGAGATCGCAAATTGAAATTGCTGGAAGACAAGAAAAATGAATTGTACGACCTGGAAATGCGGCGAAATAATATTAAAATTTATCATTAATAAAGGACTGGAAGCGCATGAAAAAGCTTTTAATTATCTGGCTTTGCATCGGCATGGCGGGCGTGGCAACTGCCCAGCGTGCGGTGGTGGATAAAGTAATTGGCAAGGTGGGAAGTGAGTTGGTTTTGCTATCAGAGGTGGAAGAACAATATGCCCTTATGACTGCGCAAAACGCCAATGTGCCAACGGGCGCTCGTTGCAATATCATAGATGCTTTGCTGGTGAATAAACTCCTGCTCAATCAGGCAAAACTAGACAGCGTGGAAGTGTCGGAAGAAGACGTAGAAACCCAGCTCAATGCGCGGATTGAACGCATTTTGGCGTATATGAACAATGATATGAGCCAGTTTGAAGCATATTATGGGCAAACGATCAATCAGGTGAAGGAACAATTCCGCGAGGATTTGAAAAGTCAGATTTTGACCGACCGAATGCGCGGGCAGATTATGAAAGACGTGACGGTGACGCCTTCCGAAGTGAAAGCTTTTTTTAATGACATTCCAAAAGACAGTTTACCTTATTTTAATTCGGAGGTTGAAATCAGTGAAATTGTTTATGCGCCACCAATAAATGCGGAAGAAAAGCAAAAAGCAACAGAAAAATTGCAAGAGATTCGCCGTCGCATTGTAGAAGGAGGGGAGGATTTTGCAGCATTGGCACAAAAATTTTCTGACGATGGCTCCGCTCGGGGCGGTGGTGATTTGGGTTGGACTCGACGTGGAAAGTTTGTTCCTGAATTTGAAGCCGCTGCTTACAATTTGGAACAGGGAGAGATTTCGGATGTTGTGGAAAGCGAATTTGGTTTTCACCTCATTCAACTGCTCGAACGCCGCGGTAATTCAATTCATGTGCGTCATATTTTGATTAAACCCGATATTACCGACGCAGATTTGCAGGCTGCACAGTCGCGCCTCGACTCGGTTCGCCAGTTGCTTACAAAAGATTCCATTTCTTTTTCCATTGCTGTAAAGCGTTTTTCTGATAAAAATGTGCAAAGCTACAACAACGATGGTCGTATGGTGAATCCGGCTACGGGCAATACTTTTTTTGAAGTTGGCGACCTTGACCCCGATATTTACTTTGCGATTGATACGATGGAAGTTGGGGAAATCTCTGCCCCCATCGAATTTCGCAATCCATTGGGCGAGCTTCAGTATCGCCTTGTTAAGTTACAATCGCGCACTGCGCCACACCGTGCCAGCCTGCAGCTGGATTATTTTAAAATTCAGCAAGCTGCCATCGAAGCGAAAAAAAATGAATTCATCAATGAATGGGTGACCGATAAAATTGATAATACTTATATTTATATTGATCCAATGTTCAACGATTGTGTCCTGCTCGATAAATGGCGAGACAAACGCGTGCGACCTTAAAAAATAAGGCGTAGTCGATTTTTACATCTGCTGCGCCCTATTTTCAATAGAAAAACAGTAAATTTTCCTTCGGCTAATATGCTGATTTCCAGCGTAATTTATCATCTTACATCTAACTTTTAGTGCCTAAATTTGGTATAATCCCCATTTTCTGCATTAAAAACGTGGCATTGCGATTCTGCGCAGTGCCGGTTTTCAATTTATAATCAAAATATAAATTCCCATTTTCTATGATACTTTCAAAACATAAATTGCCCAATTTTTGAGGGAATTCCTGCTCCATTTTTGACAGTTCAATATCGTGCGTTGCCAATAAACCCACGCAGCCCAAATCGATCAAACGCCGCACCAATTGCTGGCTTCCATACAATTTATCATCCGAATTCGTACCGCGCAACACCTCATCCAGCAACACCAACGCGTATGGATTTTTCTCTAAATGATGTAATATTTCTTGTAATGTTTTTAATTCTGCATAAAATGTCGAAACATGATCTTGTAGTGAATCCGACTGTCGCAACGACGTGTGAATCGCCATCGGCGTACACGCAAAACGAGCGGCGCACACTGGAGCGCCCAGCCGAGCCAGCAGCACATTCACGCCCACCGTGCGCAGAAAGGTACTTTTGCCAGACATATTAGAACCAGTTACAATGTATAAATTTTGTTTTATTCCCATCTGAAAATCATTGCTCACGCGCTCGTGCGCAGGGATCAGCGGGTGTGCAAGGGCAGTCGAATCAATAAAAGGCGCGTCATCCTTGACTTCTGGAAACACATAATCTGGATTATTAAAGTGAAAAGTTGCCAGAGAATTCAGCATTTCCACCTCGCCAATGGCATTGAGCCAGCGTCGCAGGTGATCGCGATTCCGAATTTTCCATGCTTCCAGCCAATACACACATTGCAAATCATACACGAATAAACCCGTAAGCAGCGCATACGCCACCATATTCAAACGCTGATCGAAGAGGTTTGCCAGCTTATCCAGCTTTTTTAATTCGGTATTTGCCTCGGTCGTTTCCTGTTGAATTTGATATAGAATAGCCGATTTGAAATCTTCTTTATTTACCAAACTAAATAATTCCGCAAAAACGCTTAATGATTCTACACTTTTTGAAACGGCGGCATGAATTTTGGTTACTTTCATTCCATATCGACCCGCCACAAAAAAATTAATTATGAATAAGGACGTAAATAAATAAAAATTCAGTGTAATAATGCCATATACCAATGCTAGCAAAACCAGCGCCGGCATTAGGATTCGCGCTACGCGGACATAAGTGGCATAATAAAATTCCGGCTCACTTTCTACCCAAGCCAGCAGGCGCTCGTACTCCGGCGGATTATCTTGCGTTCGTAAAGCTTGTGCTAAAAAATATTGCCGAAAATCGGATTTTTGTGCCAATTCTTGGACTGCAAGTTGTTGTTTATCAACTAATTCGACTTTATCCAAAGGATTTTTAAGCAAATCCGCTAATTGGCTTTCGCCTAATAAGGTTGCCGTTCGATTGAGTAAATGAAAAACAGATCGATGCCCAAAAATGTCCAAATCCAGTAAATAACTTTCGTCTTTATGATACTTTTCACCATTTTTTAAATAAGAAGGCTGATGCTGTAATACTTGCAATTCATTTTCATTCATACGAATTAAATGCCTTATTACATCCCGTCGATCTAATAATTTTTCATTATATTTTACTAAAGCTAAAAAGCCTGCAAAACAAGCCAATACCGCCAATATCCAGCCATATTGAAACCCATTTTTAATAAAAAAGTAAATACCCAATCCGAATAATAAAAAGACCAGCAGCCGTGCCCAGCCTAACCAGAAAATTCTGGTATTCAACTCATTACGAATGGCTTCAAAATGATTTTTTCGGTCAGTGTAAAAGGAAGTCAGATTCATTTTTATTATTTCGATGTAAAAACTTGTAAGTAAATACAGTACACTGATTATTACGATATTTATGATTTATTATGATCTTAAAACAATCATAATCATCCTAAAAATCAGTGTACTATCCCATTTCATCCAAATCCTGTTTTTCGGGCGCAAGGTAATCAAAGGTTGCGGCTCCACGATTTGATCGGGCATTAATTCAAAATCATAACGCCGTAGCAGCGCAGCCAGCGGATCGCGCAGGAAACAAAACGTATCCAGCAGCGCCCAGTAGCGCGGAATGTGTTGAATTGGTGATTTGGTCATAACTGTTCAGTTTTGAACTGGCAAGATAAAGCTTAAATTATTGACTGTTAAGCAGAAGGATACCAATAAATTAAACCACAGCGTACACAAAGTTACAAAGAGTTTTTAATTGAAAATCAATAACTTAGCCTCTATAAACTCTGTCAACTCTGTGGTTTGAATGTTTAGTTATTACTGTCCTTTCACTTATCAATTACTGACCGCGCATTGGAATGCTTTTGGCAATTAAAAATAAATTTTAGCGAAAATTCGCAAAAATTAGAACCCAAATCTTTACAAAAATGTTGAAAAAGTGTAAATTTGTAGCGAAAATTCGCTAAAACCATCTACTAAACCAAAAAATATCTCAATTATGCAAGATACATTAGTGCAAAAATCGGTGTTAAAAGGCGGGGAATTCATTATCAAAGATGCCCAACCGGAAGATATTTTTGTACCGGAGGAGTTTAACGAAGAGCAAGAAATGATCCGCGACACCGTGCGCGATTTTGTGTACACAGAAGTTTTACCAAATTCTAAACGAATCGAAAAGCAGGAGGAAGGTTTAACTGTTTCCCTGCTGGAGCAAATGGCAGCGCTGGGTTTACTGGGGTCGCACATGCCGCAGGAATATGGTGGTTTGGAATTGGATACCAATACCAATACGTTGATAAGTGAAAACCTCGGACCCTCGGGCGCTTTCACGGTGTCCTTTGCGGCGCACACGGGTATTGGCATGCTGCCGATTTTGTACTTTGGCAATGAAGAACAAAAGCAGAAATATTTGCCTGGTTTGATTTCGGGCGAGTTGAAAGCAGCGTACTGCTTGACGGAACCAGGTTCGGGTTCGGATGCATTGGCTGCCAAATCCCGCGCAGACTTATCAGAAGACGGCAATTTCTACATGCTGAATGGTCAGAAAATGTGGATTTCCAATGCCGGTTTTGCAGACATTTACATTGTGTTTGCACAGGTGGACGGTGACAAATTCACTGGTTTTATTGTGGAACGCGATTCTGAAGGCTTGACCTTGGGCGCTGAGGAGGATAAAATGGGTATCAAAGGCTCTTCCACCCGGCAGGTCTTTTTTGAAAATGTGAAAGTACCGGTCGAAAATGTGCTCGGTGAAGTAGGCAAAGGTCATTTGATCGCCTTCAATGCCTTGAATATCGGGCGTTTCAAGCTGGGTGCCATTACAATCGGAGGTGCTAAAGCGAGCAATACCACTGCCATTCAATACGCCAACGAGCGCATTCAATTCAAACAGCCAATTGCCAATTTTGGCGCGATTCAACACAAACTGGCGGAGCAAGCCATCCAGGTTTTTGCTGCCGAAAGCGCGGTGTATCGGGTGTCTGACCTTTTAGGTGATCGCAAGGAGTTTTTGAAAGCGGAAGGGGCAACCTTTGCAGAATCGGATTTGAAAGCTGCCGAAGAATACGCCATCGAATGTGCCATTATCAAAGTGGTCGGCTCGGAAATGCTGGATTTTGTGGTGGATGAAACGGTGCAGGTGCACGGCGGCATGGGCTACAGCGAAGAAGGCACGGCTGCCCGCGCTTATCGGGATTCCCGGATCAACCGTATTTACGAAGGTACCAATGAAATCAACCGTTTGCTCATGGTGGACCAATTGTTCCGCCGGGCATTGAAAGGTTCCTTGGACATTGTCGGACCGGCTTGGGAGGTGCAGAAAGAATTGGCGTCCATGCCGTCGATGAGTCGCCCAGAAGGCGCATACGGCGAAGAAAAACAAGCCATTAAAGATTTCAAAAAAGTCTTATTGATGGTAGCGGGTGCCGGTGCCAAAATGCAAATGGACGGTAAGTTGAACCTGAAAGAAGAGCAGGAAATTGTGATGAACATTGCCGATATTTTAATTGATACTTACATCGCCGAATCATTGCTGTTGCGCGTAGAAAAGCTGACCGGTATAAGTGGTAAAAAGCAAGATCAAGCGATTTATGATGCCATCCTGCGCACGTACCTGCACGATGCCTCAGCCCGTATAACCAAAAATGCCACCGACGCGCTGGCTTCTTTTGCCGAAGGCGATTTGTTGCGCACCTTCCTGATGGGGGTCAAACGCTTTAGCAAATACCCACCGGTGAATGTGAAAGAAACGCGTCGCCAGATTGCCAAAGTGCTGATCGAAGCCAATGAATATGCGTTCTAAAACGTTAATTTGTCGAACAAATGAATAGGATTTTGATTTAAAAATATCCGTTTTTTAAAAAACGATAAGACATTATAACTTTTTGCTTGAAGATAAAGAAAGGCGTGCTGCTGTGAGGCGGCGCGCTTTTTTTGTCAAATTAAATACGAAATATGGCAATTAATTGTCATTTTCTCTTTTTTGAAAGAGGGTATTCCAAGAAATAATGTGTCTTTATGAGGTAGTTGATTTAAGCAATTTCAGCCTCGATCACGCATTTTTTTTCATTCAAAACCCTTTTCTTTTTTATGAACAAGCAATTTCAACTTTTGACTTTACTTTTCTTGGTTAGCGGATTTTCCGCTTGGGCACAGCAAACTCGTTTGATACATCCAAGCCCTATTCGGCAAGCAACCCCTTTTGTTCTGCCGCAGACAGACCTTCAGGTGCGAAGCGAAACGGACACACTGCTTTTTCCTGCTTCTGAAGAAGATTGTAGCAATCAGGTAACGAGTTTTGGCATCACCGGCAGTTGGGGGCTGGTAGCAGGCACTAATGAATTTGGCGACCGCGAAAAAGCGCAACGTTTAATTTACACAGCAAACAGCTCTTATCAAATAAAAGAAGTATGGGGCTTTTTTGCAGAGGCAACCGTAGTAGGCAATGGCACACTGAAAGCTAAAGTGTATGCGGCGGATGCTGCAAACGGCGGTCCAGGTACATTGCTAGGAACCAGCAGCTTAGTGAATACGATGAATGTAAAAACCGATCCGCAGGGCGTACCTGCTACCATTTTCCCATTTAGCACGCCAGCGAAAGTGAGTGCAGACGAATTTTTTATCAGTATTGATTTTTCAGCGCTTTATGATGCTAAAGATACCGTTGGACTGTTCCATACCGTCGAAGATTGTGGCTCGGGCGATGATACCTGGGAGCTTTTCAGCGATGGAACGACTTGGGCATCGATCAACAGTACGAGTTCCTGGCAATTTGAAGCAAATTGGATCATGGGCGCTGTGGTAGAATTTGATCCTTCTACGAGTGTGAAAGACCCTTTTGTGGCTCAAAACGGGCTACAACTTTTTCCGGCAAGCCCTAATCCGACGAATGATTGGGTGAAACTTCCGTACCAGTTGGAATCAACCACCACCGTTGCTATCGAATTATATACACTGGATGGCAAATTGCTACACCGCATTCACAAAGGCGAACAACTGGCAGGGCGCTACGCCGAGCAATTGGACACCCACTCGCTGGCAAACGGCGCGTATGTGTATGGCATTGTAACAAACAAAAGCCGCATTATGAGTCGCTTTGTTGTAAGTCATTGATATTTTATTAAAATCAATAAAAGCCCATCCTGAATTTTTCGTTTCCGAAAAAGTGTAGGATGGCTTATTTTTTGATTTAAGAACAGATTTGATGTTGTAGCAATACTTTGAATAAATAAAAGCTTCTTTCATCAGCGGTAAGTGGATCGCTTCTGGTGTGAGGCAAAACACATGCTTAAAAATTAATACGTCTTCGTCATATCTTTGGGAATGACAATCAAAAAGTCGGCTTTACCAAGATGTTCGGCGTCCAGTTTATCCAGTGCGTCCTGTTCAATGGTAGCAAGGGTCACCATTTTTAAATTGGGCTTCTGTTGTTTCAGATACCAGATGATGCCTTCTTTCTTTTCAGAATGGTAAGAACCGTTGAGGTGATAAAAAAGCTGTCCGGGCTTCCAGTTTTGCAATAAAAAGTGCGCCATTGTAGCATCTTTCACCGCCTGCGCAGCAATGAGCTTCTCGCTGCTGCCATGACCGCCCATCATACCACCCATTGCTTTGTAATTGGGCAATTCATAGTCAATTTTAACCGGCAGGGGCATCATGTAAGATTGAGCCGTCTTGGATAAACTATCCAATCCCTTGATGCCCATTCTAAACACCAGATTGGCATATCGGCGGGGGATATTGGTCGCAACAAAAGGCAATTTGTTTGTTTTTGCCCACTCTACCAAAGGTTTATAGTCGGTGGTATAATTCTTCCAAATGCGCGTTTCCTCTTCAAATGTTTTGGTCGGAATGCGATCCTGCCAATACTCATCGAGTAACAATTGATTGTCGGCTTCAAACATCTCCGCGCCCAGCACCAAATCGCTTCCCCGCTTTTCAAATAAGGATTGCGCCACCCGCAATTCCAGCCAGTGCGCCACCGCATTGTTATGCAATTCCCCAAAAAACACTACATCTGCCTGCGTGCCGGCAGTCAGCATCGCCTCATAGGTGCTCGGCTTGCCATTGGCATCAAAAATACGGTACGCGGCGGGATCCTGCGCCACCAAAGTAGTGGACAAAGCGAGGTAAAACATGGTGTATAGCAGCGATTTGGTAAAGGATAGCAGCATAAAGCTTGAGTTTTGATGCAAAGTACAAATTTTTTTTTCACATAAGGGAGAGGTTTCTCGCAGATGTGCGCAAATGTTCACGCCGATTTTCGCAGACACCTCAGCTCACCTCAGCGAAAATAATCTGCGCACATCTGCGAGAAAAAACAAAACTAACGTGTTACTTTTTGCTTAAATCCACGTCAAAAAGATTAAAAGCTATACCCTATGCACGAAAATGACCTTTCTTTCCACATTCGCGGTGCAGCCTTTCGAGTTCACAATGAATTAGGTCCAGGTTTATTAGAAAGTGTTTACGAAGCCGCTTTAAGCTATGAGCTACAAGAGGAAGGCTTTTTGGTACAAAATCAATTGCCTATTTCAATGACGTATCGTTCACTAGATTTAAAGGTAGGTTTTCGGCTTGATTTATTGGTAAATGAAAAAGTGATTGTAGAAATCAAATCCGTAGAAGCTTTAATAGATGTACATCACAAGCAATTACTGACTTATCTGAGGTTATCCAAGAAAAAGCTTGGATTGTTGATTAATTTTAATTGCAGTAAACTGATTGATAAAGAAAGTATTGTAAGAATTGTAAATGGACTTTGAATGTTTACGCAGATGAACGCAAATAGTTCTGCGAAAAATCTGCGAAAATAATCTGCGTGCATCTGCGAGAAACAACTTGTACATCTGCGAGAAACAACTTGTGTTCCTCTGTGAGAAATTCTACCTTTGCGCATAAACCTTAACCAATGACGCCTCTACCACTCCTCGAATGCGTGCCGAATTTCAGCGAAGGACGCGATCCAATTATCATTCAACAAATTACCGACGCCATTAAATACGTAGAAGGGGTAAGCCTCCTTGATGTGGACCCAGGCAAAGCAACGAACCGCACGGTGGTGACGTTTGTCGGGGCACCTGAATTGGTCATCGAAGCCGCTTTTCGGGGCATCCAGAAAGCTTCAGAGTTGATTGACATGCGTTTGCATCAAGGCGAACACCCGCGCATGGGTGCCACTGATGTGTGTCCGCTGATCCCCATTGCTGGAATGACGATGGAACAAGCAGCACAATACGCCCATCAATTGGCAGAACGGGTTGGAAATGAGTTGGGTATAGCGGTTTATATGTACGAAGCAGCAGCGACAAAGCCTGAGCGTAAAAATCTGGCGGACATCCGTGCAGGGGAATACGAAGCGCTCCCGGATAAATTAAAAAATGCAGCCTGGAAACCCGATTATGGCTCTTCTGAATTCAATCCAAAATCAGGAGCGACGGTCATTGGTGCACGGGATTTTTTAATTGCGTATAATATCAACCTCAACACGACTTCGGCACGGCGGGCAAATGCAGTGGCTTTTGATGTGCGAGAACAGGGTCGCTTGCGCGTAGAAGCAAATGGGGAAAAAGTGAGAGTGCCAGGCTCGTTGAAGTTTGTAAAAGGCATTGGCTGGTACATTGAGGAGTATGGCATTGCACAAGTGTCCATGAATTTGACCAATATTCGGGAAACGCCCATGCATATTGCCTTTGAGGCGTGCTGTAAAAGTGCAGATCGGCGCGGTTTGCGGGTCACGGGTTCGGAATTGGTAGGCATGGTGCCTTTGCAGGCGATGCTCGACGCTGGAAAATATTTCTTGCGCAAACAGCAGCGTTCGGTGGGTATTTCTGAAGAAGAAATTATCAAAATTGCAGTAAGATCGCTGGGTTTGGACGATTTATCCCCGTTTGATCCGAATCAAAAAATCATCGAATACCGCATGCGCGATACCTTGGCAGGTCGATTGGTCAAAATGAATCTGCGCGAATTTGCCAATGAAACCGCGTCGGAAAGTGTGGCTCCGGGCGGCGGCTCTACGGCAGCCTATGTGGGGGCTTTGGGCGTGTCTCTGGCGACAATGGTGGCAAATCTCTCTTCGCACAAACGTGGTTGGGATGACAAATGGGCTTATTTCTCCGAGTGGGCAGAAAAAGGGCAGCAGCTCAAAGATGCTTTGTTGCAGCTGGTGGATGAAGATACAAATGCGTACAATTCTATTCTGGAGGCATTTCGCTTGCCAAAGGGCACCGATGCTGAAAAACTGATCCGACACGAAGCCATTCAGGCAGCCACGCAACGCGCGATGGAGGTGCCTTTTCAAACGTTGAAATTGGCAGTAGAATCATTGGAGATCATCAAAGCAATGGCTGAAAAAGGCAATCCAAATTCTGCCACGGACGCAGGTGTGGGTGCACTCTGTGCGCGAGCGGCGGCGTATGGCGCTTATTTGAATGTGAAAACGAATATTCCAGGTTTGGAGGATAAAACTTATGGCGAGCAAATTTTACAAGCAGCGGAAACCTATATCAAAAGAGTAGATGAAGCGGAGCAGGAAATATTACAAATCGTGCATTTGAAAATGGAAGGATGATGGGAAGTCAGAAGTGGGAAGTGGGAAGTGTTAGGATTTTCCTGCTTCTTATAGTTTTGATAGTTATAAATATTAATTGTAATCAAGAAAATAACATAGAACCGGCGTTTTATTATTGGAAAACGGAATTTTCTTTATCAAATTCAGAACAACATTACATCGATTCACTCCAGGTGCATAAAATTTATGTAAAGTTTTTTGATGTCGATTGGGATGAAACGCGCCAACTGCCGATACCGCAAGCCGAATCCACGATTGCAAACTTCCGACCTCCGACCTCCGACTTCCGACTTGCCAATATCATTCCTTGTGTGTTTATTACCAATCGGACTTTTCAAAATATGACTGACGATAAAATAGACTGGCTGGCAGAGCGCGTAAAAGAAAAGTTATTTACTTTAAAACCAGCAAATAGTACATTTCAAGAGATTCAATTCGATTGTGATTGGACGGCTTCTACGCGAGAGCGTTTTTTTACATTTTTACAATTGTTTACAAAAAAACTAAATAATCCGTTCATTCTTATAAGTGCGACGATTCGTTTACATCAATACCGGGATTTTAAGGAAACCGGCGTTCCTCCTGTAAATCGCGGCATGCTCATGTTTTATAATACCGGTGACGTTGAAAACTGGGCGGAAGAAAATAGTATTTTAAACCTCGAAGCTGCCGGCTACTACCTTCCGACTTCCAATTTCCGGCTTCCGGCTTCCAAAACCTACCCAATACCTTTGGATATTGCCCTGCCCATTTTTTCCTGGGGCGTGCTCTTCCGCAATGGCTCTATGATTCGTCTCATCAATAATTTGCAGGCAACTGATCTGACCGATACTTCTCGATTTCTTAAAATTACCGACAATCGTTTTGAGGTGCAGAAAAGTTCGTATCTTAACGGCTACTATTTGTATCAGGGCGACCAGATTCGCACCGAAAGCATTGATAAACAGCTACTTTCACAAGCAACGGACTTGCTCAAAAACAATATAAAAAAACATGATTTGACCGTCGCTTTTTATCATTTGGATACGGCGACGATTAAACATTTTCCGCATGAATTTCTGGAAAAAATCATTCACCAATTTCAATAACAATACATCATGGATTGCCAGGCGCAAGGCATTCCATTTTTTTAACTGTCTGATTTTCAACCCAATACCCCCACACCCTTATTACCTCATTCCCCTGTTTTTACTTTTGTCCTTGTTTCCAACAAAACTTTCCAGCGACTGCACCCCTGGCATCTATGGTTTCCGAGGCTATTCATTCATTAATCCTAATATAATAGATACCAGCGTACCCTCTGCGCCTTTATTTATTGACATTCAAGCGATTTATGAAGCTTTTGGCGGGCAAAAAGTAGTGCAGGAAGTAAATAATGTAATGGAATGGCGCGAACGCTACTGCCGCCGGGCAACGGAAGCAGATATTCAGTTTGCGATTTATGAAACAGATACCAATGATTTAAAGCAACTACGCGAGGATGTTCGTTATAAAGAAGGACCTTTATCTTATCCATTTACGGATAATTCTTTTGCTCAATATTTAAAACGCTATGAGTGTGTTGAAACGGTAGATTATTTGATTTATGCCAAACGCTGTGAGCCACATGTTTCCAATGGCGATGACCCTTGGCAAACTCCAGAACGAGACGATTCGACCATGCAGGTTTTGATAAATGAAGGTATAAACGCTTTTAAAATTACACAATCTCATTATATTCGATTAAGATATGCTTATCAAATTATACGATTGGCACATTATCGTAAAGATTACGCCCATGTATTATCATTATATGATGTTTTAATGCCACAAATTGATAATGATCCGAGCATTATTGAAGACTGGATAGAAGGGCATCGCGCGG
>CAZFBN010000077.1:0-25915 GCA_964517145.1 uncultured Saprospiraceae bacterium | reverse complement strand
AAACACTCATTTATTGATTAATATTAAGATTATTTATCAATTTTAAACAAGCTCAGATTGATATGGCAACGGTTTTATATCCTGATTTTTTGGAAAATCATGAAACTTTTGACGTTGTTCAAATAATGTGGCAAGAATGGTTCGATGCCTTAGCCGCAGAAAATCATTTTGCGTATAAGCCCTACATCAACATGTATTTTAGAAATGGCGAAAAAGATCGGGATGGCAATTCAATTTTCAGTGCTTTGGTGGAAAAATTAAATAGAGGCGTTCGAATCATACAAGATGAGCAAGTGCAAGGTACAGCGTTGTTTGTTTCCGGCTGGTTGGATCGAATAGAAGACTATGATGATTTGCCGGAATTTGACGAATTAGTCATTCCTTTGATTCTTTCGGAAGAAACCAAAGCCATTGCCGAAGCATGGATTCGTGCCTGGCTGATAGATCAGGTGAGTAAAGAAGAAATGGAAAAACTGCTGGAGGAAAAAGCTATCTTAGCAGCGGAATAAATAAAGCAGTGCGTTTCTTCTGAAAATTGTTTTTTTGTAAAAAGCAAATCAATGTCAACAGCATCTCAACAGTACGCTTCAAAACCGAATGAACCAAAGCCTATTTCCTGGGAAGTATTTGAAGCAAAGTACCTGCATCGGGAAGACGCCTGGAAGTACGAATGGGTAAATGGTATAGTGGAAAAAACGAAACGAGCTATGCACGAAAAGCATTTCAATATTTTAGCCAATCTTCGTTCTTTTTTTATTGCGTTGCTTACTTCCGGGAAGGCTACTGGTTATTTAGAGGCTGAAATTGATGTCCTTCTGAAAGAAACGATTCATCGCCGCCCGGATTTATCTTATTTTACAGAGGAACAGCGGGTGAACATGGCGCACGGCGAAAGGGAAATTCCAACATTTGTGATTGAAATTATTTCTACCACCGATCAAATGACACTGGTGCATCGCAAGATGCGAAACTACCGGGAGGCGCAGGTGAAAGTCGTGTGGCACATTTTTCCTGAACTAGAAGAAGTGCATGTGTATCAAGGCAATACCATGACCGTTTGCTTTGGAGAAATGCTTTGTAGCGCTACGGAAGTTATTTCCAACTTTCAGTTGCCTGCTCACGAAATTTTCAAATTACCCAAAAAATAATCTTTTTAAATCATCATCATGCAATCCATCACCACCGAACTGCGCGATCTCGTGGAGCAGTATGCCGTTCATTTTTTGTTGTTCAGCGAAGAAGATTTGACTTATAAAGCTGCGCCCGATCGTTGGAGCAAAAAAGAAGTCATCGGTCACCTGTGCGACTCCGCGCAGAATAATTTGCAGCGCTTCGTACGCGGGCAGTACTACGCCGAGCCGCCGCATATTGTCTATCATCAGAATGAATGGGTGGAGTTAGGGCATTACCAAACTTATGATACCAAGCAGTTGGTAAATTTGTGGGCGGCGCTTAATTTGCACATCGCTTGGGTGCTCGACCACATGAGCGTAGCTAACTACGGCAAACTGGTAGATACGGGCAAGGGAGAGCAAGAACTGCATGCGTTAGAATGGCTGGCGAAAGATTATGTGAGTCATTTGAAGCATCATTTAAAGCAAATTGCAGAGCAGGATTACCGCGGAGCGTACCAGCCTATTTCCTGAGTGTGCCGCTTTTACAGGCTTTAAAAATGGAGTGCGATTCGACCCTAGCATTCAAGTTTACCTTATTTTGCCTGAGGCTAGACCTGTTCTTCTTTGCAAAAATCTCCTGTTTAAAAAATCATATTTTGTGTAAGTAGATAATTACTTACTATCCTTCTTAAAAAAGGATTTGAAACTTATATAATAAAAAAGGCTTTTTCTTGCCATTTTTAGGCTTTGAGATCGGAGTTTTTGAATTTTTTGCAATAATTCCGTGCTTTCCTTTCCTTATTTTTGAATCTCTGTCTTTTGAAAACAATCTACCTTTTTTTGTCCTGACCTAAATACTCCAAATTTAAATAACCGTTTGAATATCTTTTACTTACGCTTTACCTTAAAATCCTTAGCCTATGGAAAGTGACCAAAGAGGCTTATACACGCCGCAACTGGAGAAGGATAGCTGTGGCACCGGCTTTATCGCCGATCTGACTGGCAACAAATCGCATCAACTGGTACAGGATGCTTTGACAATGTTGGAAAACATGGAGCACCGGGGTGCCTGTGGCTACGAACCCAACACGGGGGATGGCGCGGGCATTCTGGTACAAATGCCCCACGAATTTTTATCGAAGGAGTGCCGAAGGTTGGGTTTTGAATTGCCCGAACTTGGTGAATACGGCGTTGGGATGCTCTTTTTCCCCATGGAGGAAGGCTTCCGCGAACATTGTCGGGTCATTGTTAATGATTTGATCGATGAATTCAATTTTCAATTGCTAGGCTACCGCAAAGTGCCCACGAACAACAGCGGTTTGGGAGACTCTGCAAAAGCAGTGGAACCTTGGATCGAGCAGGTATTTGTTGCACCCAAATCACCCCAATCGCCGGAATTGCTGGAGCGGCGGCTGTACGTGCTGCGCAAATTTTTGACCCACCATATTCAAAATCACTTTCCCACCCGGAAAGACGATTTTTATTTCACTTCTTTTTCGTATAAAACGCTGGTGTACAAGGGGCAATTGACCACTTTTCAGGTGCGTTCTTACTTCCCTGATTTGAGAGATGAGGCATTTGCTTCGGCGATTGCATTGATTCACTCGCGCTTTAGCACCAACACCACGCCCAAATGGAAGCTGGCGCAGCCGCTGCGCTACCTGGCGCACAATGGCGAAATCAATACCATCACCGGCAACCTGAATTGGTGGAGATCGAAGGAGCAGGACCTGGTGTCGCCTTACTTTTCTGAAGAGGAATTGGAGCACATGAAGCCAATCTGCGGTACGGCGCTGTCAGATTCGGGCAATTTTGATAATGTGCTGGAATTCTTGGTATTAAATGGGTTTTCCCTCGCGCACGCGCTCATGATGATGATCCCGGAAGCCTGGGAGCACGACGAGCAGATGGACGAGGACAAGAAAGCATTTTACGAATATCATAAAACAGTGATGGAGCCTTGGGATGGTCCGGCTTCGCTGTGTTTTACGGATGGCATTGTGGCTGGGGCGATGTTGGATCGCAATGGCTTGCGTCCTTCCCGCTATGTGTTAATGGATGATAATCGCTTGATTGTAGCATCGGAAGCCGGGGCTTTACAGGTGGACCAGAGTAGGGTAGTGGCTAAAGGGCGATTGCAACCGGGTAAAATTTTAATTGCCGATTTAGAACAAAAACGCGTTGTAGCCGATCAGGAGTTGAAAGCAGCCATCTGTCGGCGTTATGCTTATAAAGATTGGTTGGATAAAGACCGCATTTTTTTGAAGGACTTGCCCACTGCCAATGAACAGGTGGAATTGATGGACGAAAAACTTTTGTTGCAACGCCAGCAATTATTTGGCTTCACGCGCGAAGATTTGAAGGTCATCATTTCGCCGATGGTGAAAAGTGGGGAAGAGCCGATTGGTTCGATGGGTGCCGATACGCCGCTGGCAGTGTTGTCGCAGCGTTCGCAGCATTTGTCCAATTATTTCAAGCAATTGTTTGCGCAAGTGACCAATCCGCCGATTGACCCGATTCGGGAGCGCTCTGTGATGTCTTTGATGGCTATGCTGGGCGGTGCGGGCAATATTTTAGATCATTCGCCGACGCGCACGCGCTTTATTCATTTGCAAAGTCCAATTCTTACCAATCAGGAATTCAATAAAATAAAACACATTCAACATCCGCTGTTTAAATCCGGCGTGATTGACTTGTTATTCAAACCGGATGGACAGAAAGGGCGATTGAAGGCAGCAATAGATCAAGTTTGTGCTACTGCGGAAGATTTGATTCGCAATGGCGTGAACATCTTGATTTTATCTGATCGTTTAGCCGACGCTCATTGGGCGCCCATTCCGTCTTTACTGGCGGTGGGCGCTATTCACCACCACCTGGTGCGGGTGGCGTTGCGCAGCGCGACGTCCATTGTGGTGGAAGCAGGGGATATTTGGGAAACGCATCATGTGGCAACGCTGGTGGGCTATGGCGCTAGTGCGGTAAATCCGTACATGGCTTACACGACGATTGCAGATTTGCAGGAGAAAAAGTTTTTTGACAATGAAGTCAAAACCGAGAAGCTGATCGATTATTACAACAAAGCGCTTGGCAAGGGCTTGTTAAAAATCATGTCCAAAATCGGCATTTCTACGTTTCAATCGTATCAGGGGGCGCAGATTTTTGAAGTGCTGGGCATTCATGCTGCTGTCATTGAAAAATGCTTCGCGGGCACGGTTTCGCGCATTCAAGGCATTGGTTTTGATGAAATTGCAGCAGAAGCGATCACTCGGCATCAAATGGCTTTTCCAAAGAAAAGTAGCTCGAATGCTGCCCTTGATGTAGGCGGGGTCTATCAATGGAAACACCAGGGAGAGGATCATTTATTGAATCCGCAGACGATTCATTTGCTACAATATTCGACTCGCAAAAACGACTATGCCTCTTACCGCAAATACGCGCAATTGGTCAACGATCAGAATGAAAAAATGCTCACCCTGCGCGGTTTGATGACTTTCCGAAAAGGAAACAGCATCCCAATTGAGGAAGTAGAATCGGTCGAAAGTATTTTGAAACGCTTTGCTACGGGTGCGATGTCCTTTGGCTCCATTTCGCACGAAGCGCATTCTACTTTGGCAATTGCAATGAATCGCATTGGCGCGAAAAGCAATAGCGGCGAGGGCGGTGAAGATGCCTCCCGTTTTGAACGAAAAGAAAATGGCGATTGGGAACGCTCGGCGGTCAAGCAGGTGGCGTCAGGACGTTTTGGCGTAACCAGTTATTATTTGGCGAATGCCGATGAATTGCAAATAAAAATGGCACAAGGCGCGAAGCCGGGCGAGGGTGGGCAGTTGCCGGGGCATAAAGTGGATGAATGGATTGGTCGGGTGCGACATTCTACACCAGGCGTGGGGTTGATTTCTCCGCCACCGCACCACGATATTTATTCGATTGAAGACCTCGCGCAGTTGATTTTTGATTTAAAAAATGCCAACCGCGACGCACGAGTGAGTGTAAAATTGGTGTCCAAAGCAGGCGTAGGCATCATTGCTTCGGGCGTTGCCAAAGCACATGCGGATGCAATTTTGATTTCCGGGCACGATGGAGGTACGGGCGCTTCTCCTTTGACGTCCATTCGACACGCGGGTTTGCCTTGGGAATTGGGATTGGCGGAAACCCAGCAAACATTGGTGAAAAATAAATTGCGCGATCGGGTGACGGTGCAAGTGGACGGTCAGATTCGTACCGGACGCGATCTGGCGATTGCGACGATGCTCGGTGCCGAAGAATGGGGCATTGCCACGGCGGCTTTGATTGTAGAAGGTTGCATTATGATGCGCAAATGCCATTTGAATACTTGTCCGGTGGGCATTGCTACGCAAGACCCCGATTTACGGAAGCGTTTTACCGGCACGGTGGATGCGGTGGTGAATTTCTTCTATTTCCTGGCACAGGACTTACGGGAAATCATGGCAGAACTCGGTTTCCGCACGGTGAACGAAATGGTGGGCAAGGTAGAAATGCTGCGTTTGAAGGCGCACATTCCTCATTGGAAATACAAGCATTTGGATTTAAGTCCCATTTTATACAAACAACCCGCAGATGCTGGCATTGGCTTGTACAAAAAAATTGAACAAGATCATGGCATTGACCGGGTGCTGGATCGACGGCTGATTGTAACAGCAAAACCAGCGCTTGAATTTGGACAAAACATTCATTCTGTTTTTGAAATCCGCAATACGGATCGGGCAGTCGGCACAATGTTGTCGTACGAAATTTCCAAACGCTACAAAGCACAAGGCTTACCGGATGGCACGATTCAGTACGATTTTCGCGGTTCGGCAGGGCAGAGTTTTGGCGCTTTTGGTGCACCTGGTTTGCAATTTACACTGGAAGGCGAAGCGAACGATTATTTTGGAAAAGGTTTGTCGGGCGCACGTTTGATCGTTGTTCCTGATCGGGAGGCGCAATTTGAAGTCAGCAAAAATATCATCATCGGCAACGTGGCATTGTACGGCGCGACTTCGGGCGAGGCGTACATCAGCGGTATGGCGGGCGAGCGTTTTGCGGTGCGCAATTCTGGCGCGACGGCAGTGATTGAAGGCATTGGCGATCATGGCTGCGAATATATGACCGGTGGTCGGGTGGTTGTGCTCGGCGAAACAGGTCGGAATTTTGCAGCAGGCATGAGCGGTGGCATCGCTTATGTTTATAATCCAAATGGCAAATTTGAAAAGCAGGTTAATCGGGAAATGGTGGATTTGGATCCTTTACAAGAAGCTGATTTTGAAGAGATTCGGACCTTGGTACGCAATCATTTCCGCTATACGAGTAGTAAATTGGCATTATATTTATTAAATAATTGGGAAGAAGTGAAAGATGCTTTTGTAAAAGTAATGCCGAAGGATTATAAAGCCGTTTTGCAAAAGAAAGCAATGGAAAAAGAGGCAAGTATTATGCAGTCGCAGTTGGCAGTGCTAAGTAATGGTTGAGAAGGTGGAGAGGGTTTAGAAAGTTTAGTAAATCGTACTTCGTAAATCGAAAATCGTACTTTAAAACATGGATCCAAAAGGTTTTTTAAAATATACTCGGGAAACACCCAAATCGCGCCAACCGCAGGAGCGCACGAAAGATTATAAAGAAATTTACGAGGATTTCAGTAGCCGAAAAACGATGCAACAAGCCACGCGTTGCATGGATTGCGGCGTGCCCTTTTGTCACAATGGCTGTCCGCTGGGCAATATCATTCCAGAATTTAATGAAGCGGTGCACGACGAAGACTGGCTGCGTGCGTATGAAATTTTGAGTAGTACGAATAATTTCCCGGAATTCACGGGTCGAATTTGCCCGGCACCCTGCGAATCAGCATGCGTATTAGGCATCAATCAGCCTCCGGTAGCCATCGAGCATATTGAAAAAGCGATCATTGAAGCAGCGTTCGAGCGTGGATACGTGCGCCCGCAGCCGCCGGTGGTGCGTACCGGCAAAAAAGTTGCGATTGTTGGATCGGGTCCGGCAGGATTGGCGGCAGCCGCGCAGTTGAACAAAGCGGGGCATACAGTCACCGTTTTTGAAAAAAGTGATCGACTGGGCGGCTTGTTGCGCTACGGCATTCCTGATTTTAAATTGGAAAAGTGGGTGTTGGAAAGACGCATTGCCTTGTTACAAGCGGAAGGTATTCGTTTTAAAATGAATGCAGAAGTAGGTAGAAATGTGGAAGTTAATCAGGTTTTGAAAGAATTTGATGCCGTATTGCTAGCAGGCGGTTCGATTGTGCCGCGGGATTTGAACATTCCGAATAGAAATTTGGATGGTATTCATTTTGCAATGGATTATTTGGAGCAATGCAACCGGCGCGTGGCGGGCGATGTGATTCCCGACAACAAATTAATTGACGCCAAAGGCAAACACGTGGTCGTCATCGGCGGAGGCGATACAGGCTCAGACTGTGTAGGCAATGCCAATCGGCAGGGCGCAGCGTCCGTTACGCAACTGCAATACCATACCAAACCACCGTTTCAACCCGACCCGGCTTGGTGGCCCAATGTGCCGCTGGTGTATGCCGACTCGTCTTCGCATGAAGAAGGATGCGACCGCCAATGGGCAATTTTGACAAAATCTTTTATTGAAGACAAAAAAAGTTTGGTGAAATCATTACAAATCGTAACTTTGGATTGGCAAAAGGATCAAAACGGAAAATATACCTTTCAAGAACAACCCGACTCCACTAAAGAAATTCCGTGTGATTTAGCTTTTATAGCGATAGGTTATGCCCATCCCCAACATGAAGGCGTATTACACCAACTCGGTGTTGCGCTGAATGAACGCGGTAATGTTGAAGCAGTCAATTACCAAACCAATGTTGATAAAGTTTTTGTAGCCGGTGATATGCGCCGGGGTCAATCGCTCGTAGTGTGGGCAATTAGTGAAGGCAGAGAGGCAGCACGGGCAATAGATGTTTATTTAATGGGTGAAACGACTTTAGAAGGCAAAACAAATTCCTTGTTAAAACTCTATTCATAAAAATGGTTTCCTGCGAAATCATTCATCCATCAGGCACTAACAACGTTTTAAGTTTTTTCATAATTGAATTAGTATGAAAGTCATCCCGGTCGTTTCGATAGCGATCGGGATTTTTTAATTTCGCTAATGCCAAACCACTCGCAACGCTTTGTCACTTTTTCACGTTTTTGTAAAGAACTGTAAAGCAATAACGACGCAACTATTTTAGCTGGCAAAAATGGAGTATGTTTGTTGAAAGGTCGTTTCTTTGCTCCCCTTATTCTAAAAATTATGGCGATTGGTAAAAGCGCAAGTTGGACGGGTCATCCAAAACAGCATTACCCGTATGTTCGTCAGTCATTCACTCGCTTAGGCGCGGGTGTTGCCGCTCTTGTATTGGGTTTTTGGTCGTCAGCATTGGTTCGATTGTTGTTACTGTTGTTGCTTGGCAATTTTTCCGGCTCGCTTGCAGCGCAACAACTTCAGATAGGCAAATACAATTTTTACAGCGATTTCTCCAAAGGATTGATTAAAGCAGTCGTGACGGACAGTGTAGGTTTTGTGTGGGTAGCCACGGATGAAGGTTTGATCCGTTTTGACGGTAAAGATCGTATTTTTTATAAAGAGACGCTGCCGGGCGGCTTTGCTAAAGGCTTTTTAAAACGCAAAAATAAGCCCTTGCTGGTGGTGCACGATTATGGCGTCACGGAAATCATTAGCCGACCCGATACCACGTATTTCCGGAAGTTGACTGCTGGCGCTACGGTTGATTCCGATGATAAACTCTTCTTTCCCAAGTCTTTATACGAAGATCAAAAACAACGCCTGTGGATCGGCGAAATTCAATCCATTGCTCGTTTAGAAAATGGCAAAATCAAAAAATACCGTTTTCGCGAAGGCACCAACACTGGCAGCATTTACAGCATTTATCGCAGTTTTTCCTTTGTGGAGGATCAGGCGGGGCACCTTTGGGTGATGTCGTTTAATGGAGCACTCTATTATTTTGATGAAAAAAAGGATGCGTTTATCGAATATCCTTTGGAGGCAAATTTTCAAAATGTAAGCACTGTCATTCAAATCAATGCACAAACAAGCTGGATTGGCACGGAGAATGGATTGTTTGAAATGGAATTAGCCTATCCTAAAGTAAAATCATTGCGCAAAATAGCGGGACCTACCAATATTTCCTGCGCGATGCTTGTTGGCAGTGAATTTTATGCGGGCACCTGGTCGAGCGGACTTTTTAAAACGACCGTGCAAAAAGAGCCTGTTTTTAGTAAAGTTGCCAGCTTACCGTTCAATGATATTCTTGCGCTTGCATACGATGCGCACAATGGCGTGTGGGTAGCCGGAAGCGAAAATGTGGTGTCGTTGACTACCGGATTTTTTAAATCCATTCCTTTATCGCCACCTGATCTTGCCATTGAAACCATTGGCATGTTGCCCGATAGCACCGTGGTGGTGGGCAGTTGGCAAAATTTTTATTTGTTGAAAAGAAACCGGGAAACGCTGCAAGTTACCTTTCGCTCGGTACCCATTCGGCTGGCACCGACTGCGATGTATTGCGATACCAACCGGATTTGGATTGGTACGCTGGATGGCAGTGTTTTTTATTATGATTTGGAAAGTGAAATCTTGCACCGTGTAGAAGCCATTCTTCCCAGCAGTAATCCTATTTCAAAAATTATAAAAGACCAGGAAGGCAATATTTGGATTAGTGGTAATAAACGCTATGGGTTGATTCGATTGTCAAAAAATTTAAAAGTACATTCTTATCAAAATCAAGAACTTGGACAAATTCAAACGATTCGCATCACTAAAACCGGTATGTTGCTGGCGGGCGGAAGCGACCCTAAGCATTATTTTTTCTGCTATTTCCCGATCAGCGATGCGTTCAAAGATTTAAGCCTGCCGCTCGACTTTCAAGTTAAAGGAAATTTTCAAGTGAGCGATATTGCCCTTGCAAACGATGGCACCTTTTTGCTGGGTACTTCGCATGGCTTGCTGCGCTATGATTTTGGTGGAACGGATCCCGCTAAAAATAAAGTGGAACGCTTTGATTTGAAAAAAGTACCGGTGGACGAACCTATTAAAGCCGTAGCACAGTCGGAAGACGGGGTGCTTTGGATTTCAACCACCAGTGGGCTGATTGCTTACGATGAGGCATCGGTATTGTTGTACAATCAATCGAGTGGATTACCGAGTAACATTCTGAGCAACAAAGGTTTACTCTTTGATTTTGACAATAATTTATGGGTAGGAACTTCGCGCGGATTGGCTATTTTTCAGCGCAATTATTTGCAGGACAGCCGTACCCCTGCGCCCGTTTTTACCGCTTTTCAGTTGAATGGTGTTGTGCAACATTTTGATCTTCGTCAGTTGCTGAGCATTCCTGCCAATGCAAATCTGGAATTCAACTTTTTAGCGCTTTCATTTCCTGCGGAACGCGTGCAATACCAGACGCGTCTCTTGGGGCGAGATACTTCTGAATGGACACAGCCAACCATGCGCACCAGCTTGATCCTATCTTCGCTGCCGCCGGGCACTTACACCTTGCAGGTAAGGGCGCAGCAGCAGGGCGGTTTTTTATGGAGCCAGCCCAATTCTGTTCATTTTGTAGTGGCGCGTGCCTGGTATCAACAATGGTGGGCAATTGTATTGTTCATCCTGATTTTTGCTTTGATTATTTTAATTTCGATGCGGGTTTATAACTGGCAATTATTGCAACAAAAGAAAAAGTTGGAAGAAATCGTGGCGCAGCGCACCGAGGAAATCAAACGCCAGGATCAACAGATTATTGAGCAAAATGAACGTTATAGAATGTTGAAAGAGCGGCAGTTAGAAGAGCAGATTGAACACAAGAACAAGCAATTGATGATCTATACCCTGCATTTGATCCAAAAAAATGAATCGCTCAAGGAGTTGCAACTCGAAATGAACAAAGCCCTGCGTCAAAACGACCGCAAGGACAAAGCGGAGCTGCGGCATTTCATTGCGATGATTGATTACAGTTTTCGTAAAGATGAAGAGTG
Organism: uncultured Saprospiraceae bacterium; assembly: GCA_964517145.1. GTDB lineage: Bacteria > Bacteroidota > Bacteroidia > Chitinophagales > Saprospiraceae > JADJNW01. Next base: position 14,790 of record CAZFBN010000077.1, on the reverse strand, counting down.
GGAGAAATTCAAACTTTATTTTGAAAATGTGTACCCCGGCTTTTTTGAAGGCTTATTGCAAAAGCATCCGAGCTTAACCCCCCAGGAACTGCGCCTTACCGCCTTGATTCGGCTCAATCTTTCCATCCAGGAAATTGCTACTGTGCTGGGCATTTCTGCTGAAAGTGTAAAAACATCGCGTTTCCGGCTCAAGAAGAAAATGGAGCTTCAAAATGAAGAGACCTTGACCGACCATGTTATGCGATTTTAACCAAAATGGTATCCAATAATTATTAAAATGCCAAATTTTTTTAATGTAATAAAGCATTATAATTTGTAATAACCCTATTCCTAACAATGATTTTTCTCACATTTCCACCTGCTTTTTGTCTGCGCCGTTGATAAAAGTCATTCAAGATAATTTTGGTGATAATATTTTGATAATGAGAGATTTCCATTGTTTTGATGACTATTTGTAAACTCGAAAAAGTTTGAATTTTCTCCATTCAGAAATATATTTGATGTAGTCAATTGCAAGCAAGCATGGTAGGCTTTGCCTGTATTATTGATTTGATATTGTTTCACGATTTTTTAACCTGAATGTGTAGTTTATGAAACTGAGACCTAACCATTGCTCCAAATGGTTTGTTGCGCTTGCTGCGCTTTTCCTCTGGAATTTCACGCTGGCACAACGCACCATTACTGGTACGGTGACCGATGCACAAACCAAAGAGCCCTTGATCGGTGCCAACATCCTCGTAGTAGGAACTTCTACTGGCACTATTACCGAATTTGATGGAACGTACTCCCTGGAAGTGCCAGCAGGCGCTACCGAACTCGAATTTTCTTACACTGGATATGGTTCCCAACGAGTTACGCTGGGTGCTGCCAATGTAGTGGACATTGCCCTTTCCGCTGGCGAAGTGCTGGAAGAAGTAGTCGTGATTGGGTATGGTACAGTGAAAAAAGGAGATGCTACCGGTGCTGTGAATGCTATTTCCAGCAGAGATTTTAACCAAGGCGCTATTGTCTCGCCCGATCAGTTGATTACAGGTAAAGTGGCTGGGGTGCAGATTACCACCAATAGCGGTGAACCCGGCGGTCAGGCTGCCGTGCGCATACGCGGGGGTACTTCCGTAAACGCCAGCAACGAGCCGCTTTATGTCATTGATGGTGTGCCTATTGACAACGCGCCGCACAACCCGGGCGGTTTTTCCAGTGGTCGTAACCCGTTGAACTTCCTGAACCCAAATGACATCGAAACATTTACCGTATTAAAAGACGCCTCTGCTACTGCTATTTATGGTTCGAGAGGTGCCAATGGTGTTATTTTGATTACTACCAAAAAAGGCAAGGCAGGTGAAAGAAGCCGTGTGACCTACGACGGGTATTACACAACAGCTGAACTGGCAGGCGAGCCGGACGTGTTTAAGGCAGAGGATTTCCGCAACGTGGTGACTTTCAAAGCGCCAGAGCGATTGTCTATTCTAGGTACCAACAATACCAACTGGTTTGATGAAGTAACCCAGACAGGTACTGGTCAAAGCCATACCTTGAGTTTTTCTGGTGGCGGCGAAAGTATGGGCTACCGCTTATCTGCTGGTTTTCAGGATTTAAAAGGGGTGATTCGCGCTTCTGAAACAGAACGGACGAACTTCTCCTTGAATTACAATCATGCTTTATTCGACAATCGTTTGACAATCAATGCCAATATCAAAGGTGCGTTCACGCGCGACCAGTTTGATCCAGGAGTTATTGCAAACGCTTCTACGTTCGACCCAACTCAGCAGGTGTATGATGAAACAGACACGGAGTTTGGCGGTTATTTTGAATATCCATTGCCACAGGCTCCCCGAAATCCGGTTTCTTTTGTAGAACAACAGAAAGATTTTGGAAAGAGCTTCCGCAATATTGGAAACATCGAATTTGACTACAAATTCAATGATTTTATTCCAGGCTTGAGTGCAAAATTAAATTTGGGCTACGATATTAACAATGGCGAGCGCAAGCGTTTCCAGCCAACTACTTTAGTAAGACCGCCATTTAACAGCTATACCGGTGAAATTCGCCGCGAAAACTTCACGCGTTCCAATACATTATTGGATTTTTATTTGAATTATAACCGCAATTTTGGTACTTCCCACCGTATTGACATTACGGCAGGTTATTCTTACCAGGATTTTCGCAATGAATTCCCTTCATATCGGGCTTTCAATTTGGCAAACGACATTTTTGGATTCAACAGTACCGCGCCAGCTGCCAACTTTGAAGCTTTCAATAGTGTGGTTGAAAATCGCTTGATCTCTTTCTTCGGTCGTGCGAATTACAGCTTGCTAGATAAGTATTTGTTGACCGTTACCGTTCGTCGCGATGGTTCAACCCGCTTTGGCGAAAGCAATCGCTGGGGCTGGTTCCCTTCCGCAGCGTTGGCTTGGCGCATTTTGCAGGAAGATTTTGCAGCAGGCTTGAGCAACACGTTCTCTGATTTGAAACTGCGCTTGGGCTACGGTATCACTGGTAATCAAGACATTGGTGACTTCCGTTATTTGCCGACTTACTCGCTTTCCGATGCCAGAGCACGGTATCAATTTGGGGACATTTTTGTTACAACCGCTCGTCCGAATGGCTACGACCCGAACTTAAAGTGGGAAGAAACTTCTTCTTACAATATTGGTTTGGACTTTGGATTCCTGAAAGGCAGAATCAATGGTACGTTGGATTATTATTACAAAAAAACCGAAGACCTCCTCTTCACGGTGAACGTGCCAGCGGGTACGAACCTTACTGACCGCGTGCTGACCAACATCGGCTCTGTGGAAAACCAAGGTATTGAATTGACATTAAATGCTTTTGTAATTGATAAAACGGATTTTACTTGGAACATTTCTTTGAATGCGGCTCGCAATACCAACGAAATATTGTCAATCGACCAGGTGAGCACCTCAGGTATTCTGACAGGCGGCATCTCAGGTGGCGTCGGTAACCAAGTGCAGATTTTGCAGGTGGGTCAGCCGGTGAATGCTTTTTATGTTTTCCAACAAAAATATGGCACAGATGGCAAACCATTGAACGATGGAGTAGATCACAACGATGATGGTGCTATCAATCAGGCAGATATTTATGAAGATGTAAACGCTGATGGCATTGTGAATGACTTGGATAAGCGTCCGCTTGAAAAACCAGCACCGGATTTGATTCTTGGTATCAGCTCGCAAGTGACATTCAAAAACTTTGACCTGAACTTCATTCTGCGCGGCAACGTCGGCAACTATGTTTACAACAACAACGCTTCTAACTACGGCTACTACGACCGCATAGACGAACGCCCCGGCTTTGTCAACAATGCGCATACTTCAGTGCTGCTCACTCAATTTGAGCGTCCGCAATACTTTACCGATTATTACGTGGAAGACGCATCATTCCTGCGTTTGGATAACGTCACACTGGGCTACACATTCGATCAATTGGGTAAAAACCGGAGCTTACGTCTGTACGCAACGGCACAAAACCTGTTTGTTTGGACAAACTACACCGGGCTAGACCCTGAAGTAGGCAATGGTATTGACAACAACCCATATCCACGTTCACGTGCGTTTATTTTTGGCTTGAGCTTTGGTTTATAAAAAGTGCATTTTGTAAACTATAAAATTCAAAAGTGATTCTTATGAAAAAGATCCTAAATATTGTTTCCATCTTTTTGCTGGTGATGGTGTCGAGCTGCACCGATCTCGACTTGCAGCCTTTGAGCACCACCACGCCAGAAACGCTTTTCAGCGATGAATCTTCTTATAAGGCTTTTATTGCCAGAGTTTATGCCGGCTTGGCGGTAACGGGGCAAAGCGGACCTGCGGGTTCTGCGGATATTTCTAGCTTGGATGAAGGTTTCTCCAACTACTTGCGCCAGTACTGGCAATTGCAGGAATTGACAACCGATGAAGCTGTAATCGGCTGGGGTGATGAGGGTTTGCCTGATTTGCACAACCATTCCTGGACTTCTGCCAACCAGTTTGTTCGGGCGATTTACTATCGCATTTTCTTCCAGGTTTCAATTGCAAATGAATTCTTGCGCGAAACCACTCAAGATAAGCTGGATGCCAGAAAAGTAAGTGCTGCAACACAAGAGCAAATCAAGGCTTACCGCGCCGAGGCTCGCTTTCTGCGTGCCTTGAGCTATTGGCATGGCATGGATTTGTTCGGACGCATTCCGTTTTACACCGAGGAAAGCGGCATCGGCTCAAATCCACCTGCTCAGGTGGATCGTACCACTGTTTTCCAATTCTTAGAAAAGGAATTGAGCGAAATTGAAGCGGACATGGTAGCGCCAGGTGCCAATGAATATGGCAGAGCCGACCGAGCTGCGGTTTGGATGTTGCAAGCAAAACTGTATTTGAACTCAGAAGTTTATACCGGCAAACCAGAATACACAAAAGTAGTTGAAGCTACAAAAAAAGTCATCAATTCTGGTGCATACAATTTGCAAGAGACTTACCGCCACTTATTTATGACGGATAATAATAATTCGGAAGAAATCATTTGGGCGATTCCATTTGATGGTAGGAGCACACAGACCTGGGGTGGCTTGACTTACCTGGTACACGCTGCCATTGGTGGCAGTATGAAAGGCGCAGATTATGGTGTGAATGGTGGTTGGAATGGCTTACGCACGACCAAAGCATTGGTGGATTTGTTCCCCGATGCGACAGGTGCTGTTGACGAACGCGCTATTTTCTATACCAACGGTCAGAACAAGGAGATTAACTCCATTGGTAATTTCACTGATGGATATGCAGTGCCAAAATACGTCAATATTTCTTCTGATGGGGTAGCAGGTGCTGACCTCGACCACCCCGATACGGATTATCCGATGTTCCGTTTGGCAGATGCTTATCTGATGTATGCAGAAGCAGTACTTCGCGGTGGCACCGGCGGCGATCGCGCTACGGCTTTGAGCTACATCAATTTATTGCGTGGCAGAGCTTACAACAATAACGGTGGCAACATTACAGATGCCCAACTGACTCTGGATTTTATTTTGAACGAACGTGCTCGTGAGTTGTATTGGGAAGGACATCGCCGCACCGACTTGATTCGTTACAAAAAATTCACAGAAGGCGGTGTCTGGCCCTGGAAAGGCGGCGTGAAAGAAGGTAAAACCACGGAGACATTCCGAAACATTTTACCTATTCCAGCATCAGAGGTGCTGGCAAATCCAAAATTGTCACAAAATTCAGGTTATTAAATCTTATTCTTCTAACAAAATCTGGCAGGTTCGAAAAACCTGTCAGATTTAAATAGATCACAAGATGAAAGCTATTTTAAAATATATTGCCATTTTGCTCATTGGCACAACGATTTTCTCCTGCACACCGGAGGAAATCAACATCAAAGACTTAACCAACTTCCCTCCAGGCATTCTTAGCCTTAGTCCTGCGGACGGGAGCCGCGTGGCGAGAGGTGATTTTGATGTGGTGGGTAAATTCGTTTCTGGTACGGTTTCTACCCTGGCTTCGGCTTCAATCAAAGTGACCGACGCTTCTGGTAAGGAAATCGCTGCTGCTTCCAAAAACATTGCTGGCACAGCGGATTCTATTGTTATCAAAGGCAGCACTTTTAATAGTGCCTCTTTACCACTGGGTATTTATAAAATGGTGGTAACTGTGACCGATACGGAAGGAAAATCCCAAACGGTCAATGCTCAATTTGAAATTTACAACCTGCCAGCCGTGGGCATCATTGGTTCTGCAACACCAAAGGGCTGGAGCGAAGATACCGACATGACCCACCTGGGCGATGGCGTGTTTGAAATCGTGATTACCTTGATCGATGGGGAAGTGAAATTCCGTGCCGATAATGCCTGGACAGTGAACTGGGGTGCGGCTGATTTCCCTTCAGGCATTGGTAAGCAAGATGGTCCGAATATTCCAGTTTCAGCAGGCACCTGGCGCGTGCGCTTTGAGCCGGGTACAGGCGCTTATAGCTTCACACGTGCTGTCACTTTAAGTTCTAACGCTAAAGACCTTTACTTGGTAGGTACTTTCAACAATTTTGAAGGCAACAAGTATAAATTTAATTTGGTAGCCAACAATACCTGGGTTTTGAAAGAAATCCAACTGAAACCAACCGATCAATTCCGTTTTGCAGAAGGTCCTTACCTGATGGGTAGAAACTGGGGCGACACCGACAAAGACGGCAAAGCAGATGAATTTGGTAACAATATCAAACTGAGTGATTTACCTACGAACAAAGGGGAAGCATTTTATTCCGTTACTTTCAACGACCGCACAAGAGTTTACACCGTCGAATTTGTAAAATTCCCGTCCATTGGCATTATCGGCTCGGCTACACCGGGCGGCTGGGATTCGGAGACCCAATTGACTGACAAAGGAGATGGTTCTTTTACCTTGTTAATTGCGCTGAAAGATGGCGAAGCAAAATTCCGTGCCAATAATTCTTGGGATACCAACTGGGGCGGCTCCGACTTCCCGAAAGGCATCGGTACGCAAAATGGCCCGAACATTCCAATCAAAGCGGGTACGTACAAAGTGACTTTCAAACCTGCCACGGGCGAATACAATTTTGAACCAGGCATTTCCTTTGTCGGCATTATCGGCTCTGCAACGCCAGGCGGCTGGGGCGCTGACACAGAGTTGAAAGACAATGGCGATGGCACGTATTCAGCAGTGGTTGGCTTGGGCGCAGGCGAAGCCAAGTTCCGCATTAATAATTCTTGGGATACCAACTGGGGCGCTACTGACTTTCCATCCGGCACAGGTGTTGGCAATGGCGCTAACATTCCTGTTCCGCAAGGCATTTACGTTGTCACGTTCAATCCTGGCACAGGGGCTTATAAATTTGAAACGGCTTCCATCGGCTTGATCGGTACGGCGCAAGGCGGTGGCTGGAGCACCGACACCGACATGACGCCTAATCCGGCAGTGGTGGGTGAAGTGACTTTGACCGCAGATTTATTGGACGGCGAAGGTAAATTCCGCACCAATGACGATTGGAAATTCAACTGGGGTAACAATACCTTCCCAACGGGTACGGGTACTTCAGGTGGACCCAATATTCCGGTGAAAGCAGGGCGTTATACCGTCACCTTCAACGTCAACACAGGCGCTTATTCCTTCCAGTAAACGGTTTAACTGTGGTAAGTTGCAAAAACTTGCCACAGTTGAATTGTATTTTTGATTCATACATCATATCAATGGGGCTACGCTATTTTAATAGAATAGTCCCTTCTTTTAAATACTCGCCTTATGCTGCTTCGAGTCTTTTTTTTATTCATCCTCGTTTTAATATTGGGTTGCAAAGCCACACAGGTTGTCAAAACGAACGATACGCATGGCAGCATTATACATCATGCTAATTTTACATCACAATACGTGGATGCCCGCAATGTGGACGTTTGGCTACCGCCCAATTATGATAGGAATGTAAAGAAAAAATACGCTGTATTAATCATGCACGATGGGCAGATGTTGTTTGATTCAACTACGACCTGGAATCACCAGGAATGGGGCGTGGACGAAATAGCAGAAAAATTGATACAAACCGGGCAAACAGAGCCATTTATCGTTGTAGGTGTTTGGAATACACCTAAACGATTTGTAGAATATTTACCGCAAAAACCGGCGCTGACATTCCCGGATGATTTAGTCAACCAATTGCGTAATTTTAAAAAGAGTGATTTTTTAGCAGATCAATATTTACTTTTTTTAACCAAAGAATTAATTCCATTTATAGAAAAAAATTATCGGGTAAAAACAGATCAGGCACATCGGTACATCATGGGTTCCAGCATGGGTGGTTTGATTTCCTTATATGCCATTTGTGAGTACCCTCAGGTATTTGCCGGTGCAGCTTGCCTTTCCACGCATTGGCCCATCGCATTTAATAATGAGTATGAAATGCTCCCGAACACTTTAATTGATTACTTTGCCAATCATTTACCTGATCCAAAAACGCATCATATTTACTTTGACTATGGCACTGCTACGCTGGATTCTCTATATGAACCGCATCAGTTAAAAATGGATAAAATGATGCAACAGCATGGGTATCAATTTAATACAAATTGGGTAACGCATAAATTTCCCAACGCCGACCATAGCGAACGAGCCTGGCGCGAGCGATTGGACATTCCTTTAAAGTTTTTACTCGGAAGTAAATAATAACAGCACTAACTCAACCAAAACTTTCGGATTATGAAATTATCATCGCAACGTTTTTTATCTTTTTTAGTTTTCATGATATGTAGTATCACTGCCCTGACTGCACAAAAAACAACGATTCAGCGCGTCGAACCTGCCTTCTGGTGGGTCGGTATGAAAAATACGGAATTACAATTGATGGTTTACGGACCTAATATCTCTAATTTACAACCAGTTATTAATTACACGGGTGTAAGAATGGATGAAATTATTAAAGTAAAAAGTCCGAATTATTTATTTATTACGCTCACTATTACAGATAATATTAAAGCGGCTAATTTTGATATTGATTTTCAAAAAGACGGCAAATCTGTTACAAAATATAATTATAAATTATTAGCACGGGAAGCAGGCTCTGCCGAACGCCAGGGTTTTAATAATACAGATGTAATGTATTTAATAACGCCCGACCGTTTTGTAAATGGCGACCCTTCTAATGATAATGTTGCTTCGCTCGCAGAAAAAGCCAACCGCAGCTTTCCCGGCGGGCGGCACGGCGGGGACATTACAGGCATGATTAACAGCCTTGATTACATCAAAGACCTTGGTTTTACTGCCATTTGGCTCAGTCCGGTGTTGGAAAACAACCAGCCGGAATATTCCTATCACGGCTATTCTATTACAGATTTTTATAAAGTGGATCCGCGTTTTGGCTCGAATGAAGATTATGTAAAATTGAGTCAGCTTGGCAAACAAAAAGGCATTAAATTAATCATGGATATGATCGTCAACCACTGTGGCTCTGGGCACTGGTGGATGAAGGATTTACCGACCGCCGACTGGATTAATTATGATAATAAATTTGTACCGACCAATCATAAAAAATCCACAATTCAGGACCCTTATGTTGCCAGCGTCGATTATAAAAAATTTGTAGATGGCTGGTTTGTAGAATCCATGCCCGATTTGAATCAGCGTAACCCCTTGATGGCGAAGTATTTAATTCAAAACAGCATTTGGTGGATCGAGTACGCCGGGTTGGCGGGCATTCGCATGGACACGTATCCTTATCCCGATAAAGATTTTATGACCGACTGGACGTGTCAGATAATGAATGAATATCCCGATTTTAACATTGTTGGCGAAGAGTGGAACGGCAATCCTTCCATCGTTGCTTTTTGGCAGCGCGGCAAGCAAAATCCCAACGGCTACGTGTCTTGTCTGCCGAGTTTAATGGATTTTCCGCTGCAAGAATCCTTGTGGAATGCGCTGCATCCGCAATCAGGCGACGGCGCCTGGAATAATTTGTATGAAAAACTGGCGCTGGATTTTCAATATCCCGACCCTGCTAATTTAGTCGTTTTCCCGGATAATCATGATATGAGTCGTTTTTATTCAGTGCTTGGCGAAGATTTAAATTTATTAAAACTGGGGCTTACTTATGTATTAACCACGCGCGGTATTCCGCAATTATATTATGGTACGGAGGTGCTTATTACAAGTCCGGTGGAGCGCAATGATGGCTTGCTGCGTGCCGATTTTCCCGGCGGCTGGCAGGGCGATGCGGTGAACGCCTTTACTGGCAAGGGTTTGAGTGCTAAACAACAAGATGCCAAAGCTTTTATCAAAAAACTGGCGGACTGGCGCAAAACGGCGACCGCTATTCATACCGGTAAATTAAAACATTATCTTCCTGAAAATGGCGTATATGTTTACTTCCGTTATAATGCCAATCAAAATATAATGGTGGTACTCAATAAAAGTGATAAAGCCCAAACGCTTGATTTGACGCGCTTTTCAGAGTCTTTATCCGGCTATAATAAAGGAAAAGATGTAATAACAGATAAAAATATTACATTGGATAAAACATTAACCGTGTCGGCTAAAACGCCGATGGTGGTGGTGTTGGAACGTTAATAAATTGGTCTGAACCATGATTTTGATTGATTATGATTGTTTTGATTATCATGATTATAATATTTATGACATCCTGGTAATTATATTGATTAAAAAAATCATGGTTCAGACATTTATTTCAGCACCTTCAGGCTATGTGGTCCTCGTGTTACCGCTACTTTTGTGCTGGTGCGTACCAATTGCTCGCCACGCAATTGCCAAAACTCGATAAAGCCTTCCTTTGGAAATGCTTCAAAACGTTGGTTGTAAATAGCCACCGCTATATTTTTACTATTAAGATCAAACACAGCATCTTCCGGCAATTCACCTTCAAAACCATATTCTTTCCCCACCGTAGTCAGTGCACCGGTTTCGGCGTCAATTTTCACCAAGCTCAACGAATTCATTTTCCGCGCAGCAAACAAACTAAACGGCAAGCCTTTCGGCAGATACGTACGCCGCATATTTACCGCCACTGCCCACTTGCCATCAGGAGATACATCAAAGCCTTCTGGACTCAAGCCTACCTTTGCCCTGCTTACCAAGGCGATATTTCCTGCTTCGTTGAAACGGATGGACATCAGATAGCCTTTGTTGTTAAATACATTCCCCAACTGGGAGTCGCCCCAGCCGACGTCCGACACCAAAAAATACTTACCATCTGGCGTAAAATTGCCTACGCTCAATACCTTCCCCACCTTACGCACTTCGCCTATAAGCGTTATTGTCAAATCATCGCTATCTTGTTGCACCTTATAAAAAGCCACATCCCGGTTATCTTTTATCACCGCTATCACGTTTTGAGTGGGATGAAATGTTACAAAATTGACTCCACCATTTGTTCCCTTGCGTTCCAACCCATTGATGGCAAAACTTTTGGGCTTTTTCACCAAACCATCTTCCAGCATTGCCAGTACCAGTTCTTTGCCTTTTTCCGAAGAACTGGTCACAAACAAATCACCACGGGCATTCACCGAGGCACTTTTAGGATGAGTGGCAATGTCCAACTGTTGTACAATAGTGGGTTGTAAGCCACTGATATCCAACACAGTAAGTTGCTTGCCAACTGGCAAATCGGTGTAAACACTTTTTACTTCCTGTGCTTCGCGCTGGTGTACGCCGTAGGTTTCCACCACATACACCAACCGACCGTCGGGCGAGTGCGTGATAATAGAGGGCCACGAAATCACCGAATTACTTACGTGAATCTGTTTTTTTATAAAATTGCTATTCGCATCAAATTGTACTAGCGTGAGCGAATCTTCTACGCCTGCCACTTTATTCAGTACACCATTTGCATAAGCCGTACCAATCTGGTCTGCGTCCGATGCCACCAGCAGTTTGCCTGCAAAACCGATAATTGTATTTGGTGCAACAGGAGTCGGTTTTATTTGAGCAAAAGCATGATTCAGCGCTAGCCAGCCGGTCAGAACAATTAAAAAGGCAAATAAAATTTGCAGTATCGATTTCATGTTGATAAAAGGTTTGAATGATTAGAAGCGATGCCCCAAAACGAGCGCAGGATTAGGAAACAGCGGACGCAATTCATAACTGGTGTCCCCAATTTTGTAAACACCTCCTCCATTCCACACAAAGTTGGCACCGATGCGTGGCTGAAGGTACCAGCCGGTCGCTTGCCCCCGCTTCAATTTCCAAAGGTACCCCAGGCTGATGACTGCAAATTGGTTAGGATTGCTCTGCACTTCGTCGCCCGCTTGAATGCGGAAAATCTCATTTCCAATGGACAATTGTGTGAAAAAACCGTTTTGCTCCGGTCGGAAAAAATAGCGGGCGTTCAGCCCCACGATAAAAGGCAGGTCAATATCCAACGCGTCAAGATTCTCTCCATCAAAAACCAGGTCTTTAGCTAGCCCGTCAATTGGTCCATTGCCAATGCCTACACCAAAACTCCAGTGTCGTTCCGTATCCTAAAAGAAACCTGCGCTTACACCGCCTATTGCGAGGTCATTCAGGCTGATTTCCACATTCAAATAGTTGGATTGTGCTTTTGCAAAATGCAGAAAAGCTGGAAGAATAAACAAGATTATCAGTTGCTTCATATTGCCAATGAATTTGTTTCATGGCAAAGAAGCAGGGCTTTTTATTTTCAATTTTTACCAAATGGTAAAAAAACAAGTTGCGGAATGAAAGAAAACCGAATGTAATTGTTAAAATCTGAAATTCTAGATGATTACTTGCTCAGCAAGCCCTATATGATATTTTTATCAAACACATAGGCTCATAGAAAATTGATTTACAATTGGTTATAAAGAAAAAACTATATGCCTACTGTGTTAAAAAAATTGTGCTATGCAAGTAATTTCACTTTGTACCAAACCTGAGAAATTGTAAATCCTCTTTCCATTTTCAACCCTGCATGATTTCCCGTCTTAGTCGGCTCAGCGATTGCTGTGTAATGCCCAGGTAAGAAGCCAGATACCCCAGCGGAATGCGTATGGCGATGTCAGCGTGGTCGCGCAAAAAATTTTCGTAACGCGTTTTGGCATCAGCGTTCACTAGCGGGCTTCGGTGATACAATTTGTTGAGCAGCGCGTCTTCCGTCAGTTTCGCAACAATGCTCTGCCACTGTGGAATTTGCTGGTACAACAACTGCATTTTATCATAGCTCAGCGTCAGCAATGCACAATCTGTAACAGCCTGCAAACTTTCTGGCGCAGGAATCTGTCGGTTAAAACTTTCCAACGCGACGGCAAACTGTTGCTCTCTGAGAAAATAGCAAGTGTCTTCCTCGCCCTGCTCATTGGTCACATACACGCGCATAATGCCCTTCTCAATGAATCCAATTTTGCGGCTCACATCGCCTTCCAGTAAAAAATGTTGCCCTTTTTTCAAATGCTGAGAATGCAGCGACCGATTCAGCAACTCTATATCCAGCGGCGACAGCTTCGCAAATTGATGAATGATTTGCAACAACGCATCCATTTTTTTACCAAATAAACCCAGGAAAAAAACAAAATGTTCATGTCATTCGTGCGGCTTGGCGTGCACTTAATTGCGTGCTTTCCCCTCTGGCAGCCAGCCCAAATGCGTGTGTTTAAAATGATCTGGATATTTTAAACCATAGCCCATCACGCGATCCATCGCCGCATGTCCAAACAACATGATTCCGATCAATTGTAAAACCGGATTTTGTAAATAAATACCCACTAAATAAATAGCAATGGCAATGCCTTTATGATGGAAAACATTATACGTGATGCTGCCAATACGCGGATTAATGATATACCCCAGCATACCGATGTCCGGTGTAAATAATAATGCTAAAAATAACCACCAGGCATAATCCAGCTGACTAAATAAAAAGATGGCAAAGCCAAATTGGGCAAGCTCTTCCAGGGCGAGTTGGATTTTCATGCAATTAAAATTTTTAGGAAAGATAAGCAAACGGTCGGTTTTTCCTCCAGCATAATTCATGTCTTTTTTTCTGCAAAAACATCTGTCGATTACCCCTGCGCTATCTCTTGAGATGGTACCAACTATCTCCGCAGAACCTATCTTGTATCTCCTTACAACTTATTAATGATCTCCGCAGATACTTTTATCCTTCTAAAGAGATACCTTTTGGTATCTGTTTAGATACTAATTTGCATCTAATGAGATAGCTTAGTGTATGTCTGAAGATCACCTCAACTATCTCAAAAGATACTTGATGGTATCTAAAGAGATCATGTAAGGTATCTAAGCAGATATGTTTTGCTATCTGTACAGATACCACAGAGGTAGTGCGGAGATAGGGAATAGGTTCCCAGGAGATACCTAAAGGGTTCCAAAGAGATACTTTTTAGAGAATAACGAGGAGAGACATAAAAAAAGCCCCGACCAAGTGGTCAGGGCATTATTACACTCACTAGTTTATGAAATTATAAAAATGGCTGCTTTTTATTTGGTTATTTTATAAAAAATCCCGGCAGAAAAGTCCCATCGGGCACTTTCATGTTTAAATCTAACAAGTGGCTCACCATCGGTGCAATGTCTTCCAGTGCAATAATTTTTGTATTCATACCTTTTTTAAATCCAGCACCAAAACCAATAAAACCGGTGTGAATATCATTAAAATCAGGATAGAAACCATGCGTGCCTACATAAGGCGGAAAACAAGCGCTCAATTCTTTATCAATGGTATGCGTAAACATAATACCTTCGGCTGGGCTTAAAGCCAGCGCCACTTCGGGATCAGCGCCAATATCTCCCAATTCCTTTTTTTCTATAATTTTAAATAATTTCTTTACATCAGTCGGCAAATCATTTAGTATTTGACGCACTTTCTTTAAAGTCACTTCATCTTTAGCCTCTTTCAAGTATAAAAAAGCCGATGCGCCCTGTATATGAAATACGGCTTTCCAATCTTTTGCATGATTATCATCCTGTAATAATCCCGCTTTTGCCAACCAATAATTCGGCGCTAATTGTGTATGTACATTTACAAAACCATGATCGCCGGTGATAATAATGGCGGTAGAATCCTGGATTCCAGCTTCTTTTACAGCTTCCCGGATTAAATCGATGGCATAATCAACTGTAACAACCGCTTTTTTAGCTTCCTGGCTATGTCTTCCAAAATGATGCTGATAATGATCGGTGGAAACGAAATGAACTGTCAATAAAGAAGGCTTGGCTTTTTTTACAATATAGGATGCAACTTGCGCTACATGTACATCGCGGTATTTATATTTAGAACGATAATTCGGAATTTTATAAAAATTGCTAATATTTTCATTCACTTCTTCCAAAAAACCCTTGG
>CAZFBN010000076.1:0-26388 GCA_964517145.1 uncultured Saprospiraceae bacterium | reverse complement strand
CCGTTGAGAAAACCAATCCGCCCTCGCGGTCTTTTTTATTCTTTTTGCTCATGTTTAGGCTAAATTAGAATCATAGAATTTTAAGTTGTTACAGACTATTTTGCATCAATTTTCTTGCCTGCCATTGCTTCTGCAATCGTTTTGTCCATCGCACGGTGGGCGAGGGGAGCAGTATAAGTATTCAAATCTGCAATGGCTTTGTTGATGGCATCTTTATCTTCTCCCTGAACGGCTTTTTTCAAATCGGCAGTCAGTTGTTTAGTTGCAATAATCTCTTCCTCCGTTAAGATTTCCTCGTTTTGTTGTAAGAACTTATCGGAAGAAAGTAACATATGATTTGCTTCGTTTCGCGCTTCCAAAAGCGCCCGAACTGCCATGTCCTGTTGCGCATTGTGAATCGAATCCAGCAACATTTTCGCCATTTCTTCTTCGGAAATACCGTACTGTGGTTTTACCTCAATTTCTTGTTCCACATCTGAACGCAGCTCTTTGGCTTTCACTTTTAAAATCCCATCCGCATTCAGCAAAAATTGGATTTCAATCTGCGGCAATCCAGCAGGCATGGGCGGAATGCCTTTTAGAATAAATTCGCCCAGTTTGCGATTGTGTTCCACCAAATCTCTTTCTCCTTGAAAAACAGCGATTTTCAAATTACGCTGACCGTCAATGGAAGTGGTATAGCGACGCCCTACTTTGGTCGGTATTTTTGAGTTGCGCGGCAAAATGACATCCATCAATCCCCCCATTGTCTCAATGCCCAGGGAAAGTGGCGTTACATCCAACAAAAGCACATCCTTCTGATTGCCTGCCAGCACATCTGCCTGAATGGCAGCGCCAAGCGCCACTACTTCATCTGGGTTCACTTTGTCGTACACCTCTTGCCCAAAAAACGCGGCAACATTTTGTTTTACAAGCGGGACACGCGTGGAACCACCCACCATAATGACCCTTTGAATGTCTTGTGCGCTCAGTTTGGCATCTTTCAGCGCATTTTTACAACTGTCGATCGTTCGATCCACCAGCGGTTGAATACGTTTTTCAAATTCCGTTTTGGAAATGGAATAAGTCCCAAGGTATTGATCGGCGCTAGAAAGCGTTTTTTTCGCGCGTTCCGCCTCAAGGCGAAGGGTTTGACTCAGTTCTTTATTCGCGGCAAGCGCATTTGGATCCAATTGATATTGCCGGATCCAAAAATCAATGATGGCGCGGTCGAAATCATCGCCGCCCAGGAAAGTATCGCCGTGCGTGGACAACACTTCGAAGATGCCATTTTCAATGCGCAAAATGGAAATATCAAAAGTGCCACCGCCCAAATCATACACTGCAACTGTTTGATTATCAACTTGTTCTAATCCGATTCCATATGCCAAACTCGCTGCCGTTGGTTCATTTACAATTCTCAGAACATCTAGCCCTGCCAGCTTGCCTGCGTCGCGCGTAGCCTGGCGTTGAGCGTCGTTGAAATAAGCCGGCACAGTAATGACTGCTTTGCCAATGGTTTCGCCTAGATTTTCCTCCATTCGGCGCTTGAGTTCTTTCAAAATTTCAGCCGATAATTCAATCGGGGTAAAAAATTTATCCTTGACCCGAATCTTTACCAAACTTTCCGGATCATCATCAATGATCTGATAACCAAAGTATTGTTCAAAATCACGAACGTCTTTATAAGATTTCCCCATCAAGCGTTTGACGGAGTAAATGGTATTTTTAGGATCGGTAATTAATTTTTCTTTAGCAGCTTCACCTACTATAATCGATTGATTTTCTGCAAAATGCACAACCGATGGCACCAGCGCACTCTTACCATCTTTGTCTTTAATTGCCACCGCTTGCCCATCTTTCATAAATGCCACCAGGCTATTCGTAGTGCCCAGGTCAATGCCTACAATCACATCGCTTTCCTTTTGCAGCACGCCTTCCTTCAGGTTGATCGAAAATTTTGCCATTCAAAAATTGTTAATTGATATTGTTTACAGGTAATTTGAGCATTGCTGTTGTAACAGTTGAGTTGAATCGTTTGTTGCCCAATCCTCAATTTAGACTAAATTCAGTTTATGTTGTAAAAAGTGAGCAAAACTTGATTTATTTTGCTGAAAAAACAAACCATCTGGCAAGAAAAATCATTCCTCTATTAATTTTTAGAACAATCAACCCGAATTTCATGGAAAAACATTCAGATGCCCCGATTTCGGAGGCTGCTGTAAATGATGACAAACACCCGTTCGCAATTCTGGATATCATTTCTCATCGTCCTTCCCGACTTTTTATCATGCTAGGCGGCTTTTTTATTGCCAATGCAATGGTGGCAGAGTTCATCGGCGTGAAAATTTTTGCATTAGAAGATACTTTTGGCTGGAAACCGTTTAATTTTAATTTATTTGGACAAACCGGCGCGTTGCAGTTTTCGGCAGGGGTGTTGCTTTGGCCTCTCATTTTTATTATGACCGATCTTATCAACGAATACTATGGCAAACGCGGCATTCGACTCTTATCTTTCTTGACCGTAGGGCTCATTTTTTATGCGTTTTTAATGATTTTTGCTACAATTTATCTGGCGCCCGCCGACTGGTGGGTTGGTCAAAATGCCAGCAAAGGCGTGCCCGACATGCAAAGCGCTTTTAGCGTGGTGCTCGGACAAGGACAGTTGATTATTTTAGGCTCCCTGAGTGCATTTCTGGTAGCGCAGTTGGTAGATGTTTTTTCTTTTCATTGGATTAAATTGAAAACCGGAGAACGGATGATTTGGCTGCGTGCCACCGGCTCTACCATTATTTCGCAGGCATTCGATAGTTTTGTAGTGCTCTATATCGCTTTTAAATTAGGACCTTCCATTTTTAAAACCGTAGAACCCTGGACCTGGAGTCAATTATTTGCAGTGGCAGTTGTACAATATGCTTATAAGTTTTTGATGGCGGTGGTACTGACGCCCATTCTGTATGGGGCGCATGATTGGATTGAGCGCTACCTTGGACACGAAACTGCTGCCGAAATGAAGCGGCAAGCTACAAAGTGGAATTAAGGATTGTTAAGATGAACTGGTTTTGACAATAAAATCCGCAATAATCCTGCTCAAATATCTTACTTTTGAAGCAAATTTTGTGAATCAAATGAATGCCCAAAGCGAGCAACAAATCACCGCGCATATTTTAATGGTGCGCCCGGCGCAATTTGGCTACAATGAAGAAACTGCCGAAAGCAACGCTTTTCAACGCAATGAAGGGACGTTTACGCCCGCCCAGATTCGTCGAAAAGCCCGTGCGGAGTTTGATAATTTTGTGCAACTGCTCAAGGCTGCCGGCGTGCAGGTCATGGTGGTAGAAGATACGGATTATCCAATTAAAACAGATGCCGTGTTTCCCAACAATTGGGTGACGTTTCATCAGGATGGCACCGTGATTACTTATCCCATGCAGTCGGAAGTGCGCCGTTTGGAGCGTCGGGAGGATATTTTGGAAAATCTGGGAAAACAATTCAAAATAGAACAAAGGGTTCATTTAGAAACCTCAGAAGGTCAACAAAAATACCTGGAAGGCACCGGCAGTATGATCCTGGATCGACCGAATCGCCTGGTGTATGCGTGCCTGAGTCCGCGCACAGATGCAACGCTTTTGGATGAGTTTTGTAAAATTACAGGTTTTGAAAAGGTCGTATTTACAGCGGTGGACGGCAGCGGCAGACAAATTTATCATACCAATGTGATGATGGCTTTGGGCGAAACGTTTGTGGTGATTTGCCTCGACAGCATTCGCGACGAAGTCGAACGCGCCCTGCTGTTGGAAAAGTTCGAAGCGACCCATAAAGAAGTAATTGAAATTTCCTTGGAACAAGTGATGTCTTTTGCCGGCAATATGCTGCAAATAAAAAACCGCAGTGGCGAGCCTATTCTGGTCATGTCAGAACAAGCTTACAACGCCCTGGATCCCACGCAGATACGCCTTTTGAACAAGCACACCAATTTGCTTTACGCACCTTTGAATACCATTGAAAAATATGGTGGCGGTAGCGCGCGGTGCATGATGGCAGAGGTGTTTTTACCGGTGAAGGGATGAATTTGTTATCTGTTATTGGTTGGAAGGGTTGATTATCAGTTTTTAAAATATTGCAACTGTTTGCTATCCTTGGGCGTGAGTTTGCGAATGGCTTTGGCAGCTTCGATGGGTCGATCCGTTGCTAGAATATCCACGCCGCTTTGCACAAATTGCTGATACATCGCTTTGCTTTCCTTTTTGCTCATTTTTTCAGCCTTTTCATCGTGTCCGCCCAGTGTTCCAAAAATGGTGAGAATGCCCAGTTCGTGTAGTTTTTTGTACAATGCAGGATTTGCCTCGCGCGTACCGGTAAAAGCGATGATATTTTTAGGAGGGATGCCGCCATCCAAGGTTTGTTGCAATTCTTTTTCATCGCGGATCGTAACAGAAATCATCAAATCTGGATTCAAACGATGCACCTTCTGAGCATCCGGCAAATTGTACGTAATCACTGCGGCATAATCCTCTGCTTTATAATTTACAATATATTCTACAATTTTTTCATACGGTACGCCGCGTTTCACATCGACGGTAGCAATAGCTTTTCCTTTTATAAATTGCAAGGCATCCGCATAAAGCGGCACTTTGAATGGCGTCTCGCGCCCTTCATTGTCTTCGAGGTAGCAAGGCTTAATTTCCGCCCAGGTTTTGTCTTTGACCTCACCAGTGCAAGTAGTGGTGCGATCCAGCGTGTTATCGTGCATCAAAATGAATACACTATCCTTGGTCATCGCCACATCAAATTCAAGAATAGTAGGAGTTTTGCTCAGCAAATATTGAAAAGACTCCAACGCATTCTCCGGAAAGCCAGCATACTCACCCCCGCCACGGTGGGCACTCACCATAGGGATTTGACCGGCTTGTTGGTAAGATAAAAAATCGTCCAGTTCTCCTGAAGGCATACTGATATAATGGCTAGAAAAACGAGGACTACAGCTTGTGAACATACCCAAAATGGCTAGCCAAATGCCGCATAGCAGCGCCAAACCTGATTTCATATTGTAAAAGTTTTGGGGCGGAGGTGGCAGGTTGAATTTTATTTTTGAACAACTTTATGGTCAGAACAAAAGTAGCACTTCCGCACAGCGTAAAGATAACCCGAACCATAAGTATTTTTATTGTATTTAGCCAAAATGCAGGCAGTAGCTCATAATAAAATAATATTTCACAAATCTTATTATTATAAAATTTTTTATTGAAAAACGAGAGCATTCGGGCCAAATTGTAGGAAAAAATGTAAGGATACAAACAACTTGGGCTGTGTTAAATAATTGTATATCAGTGAATCACGAAAACTTCATATTGAGTTAACATTGCAATCGTAGTTTTGCATGTCATAAAACACATAACTCTTTTGAATAATCAAACCACTACGTTTATGAGAATTTCTGCTGTCAAAATGATGAAAAGCAGCATGCTGACCATGCTGTTTTTTTGTTTGGGGTTCTTGGCAATTAGCACTACGCTAAATGCACAGGTAACTACCTCTTCTATGGTGGGTCGTATTGTTGATGAAAACAACGAACCATTGATAGGTGCTACTGTGGTAGCCGTTCACCAACCTTCTGGTACACGCTATGGAACGGTAACGAACGAAGAAGGACGCTTCACGATCCCTGCTATGCGTATCGGCGGTCCATACCAAATTACAACCAGCTATGTAGGTTTTCAAGAGCAAGTAAGAGACAACGTTTTTCTGAGCTTGGGTACAGCTGCAACGCTGGACGTTAAATTGGCTTCAGAAGCCGTTGAAATTGAAGGGGTACAGGTAGTTGCCAGCCGCAACGACGTATTCAGCTCTGACCGTACTGGCGCTGCGACGAATATCACCACGCAACAGTTGAACTCCCTGCCTACTTTGAATCGTAACTTTCTTGATTTTTCTCGTCTTACCCCGCAGTCAAACGGCAGCTCATTTGCTGGTCAAGATACTCGTTTGAACAATATTACCATAGATGGTTCTTTGTTGAATAACAGCTTTGGTTTGAGCGGTGAGCCGGGCGGTCGTACAGGTATTTCCCCGATCAGCTTAGATGCAATTGAAGAAGTACAGGTAAACCTGGCTCCGTATGACGTGCGTCAGGCTGGTTTTGTTGGTGCAGGTATCAACGCGGTAACACGTTCCGGTACAAATGAGTTTTCCGGCTCTGCTTTCTATAATTTCCGCAATGAAAATTTAACAGGAACAAAAGCGGGTACTGCTACTTTTGATAAAGCACAAAACTCATTTGATATTAAGCAATACGGATTGCGTATAGGTGGTCCGATTATTAAGAATAAACTCTTCTTCTTCTTAAGCGCTGAATTAGAACGCCAGGCATCACCTTATTTGGAGCGTGCCAACAGTGGAAATGAACCGGTATCGGGTAACGTTACTGGGGTATTGCGTTCTGATTTGGATGCTGTTTCAGCTTTCTTACGTGAGAATTATGGTTATGAAACAGGACCTTATGAGGGATATGACCTGGAAACGGTAGGTGATAAGTACCTGGCAAAATTAGACTGGAACATCAATGACAATCACCGATTCAGCATTCGTTTTACTCGCTTGGATTCGGAATCAGATCAATTGATTAGTACAAGTAGTTCTTTGGGTTTTGGTTCTCGCCGTGGCAATGGCCGTGCGATGAGCTACCAAAATTCCAACTATATTATCTTTGACAAGATTACATCTATAATTGGTGAATTGAACTCAGTATTCAACAATAAGATTTCCAACAACTTCATCGCTGGTTATACTTTCCAAAATGAAGATCGGGGCACTTACGGAGAGATTTTCCCGTTGATCGAAATTCAGAATGGCAATGGTCAGACCTATATTTCTACAGGTTTTGAACCATTTACGCCAAGCAACCAATTGCAGTATAAGACGTATCAATTACAGGATAACTTGTCTATTTATTTGAATAAGCATACCGTCACTGCAGGTTTGAGTGTGGAGCGCTTGGAATTCCGCAACGTGTTCTTCCCAGGTTCTCAGGGCGTATTTGTTTATAGCGATTTGGATGATTTTTATGCAGATTTGACAGCTTCCGCTGCTAATCCTAACCGCGACACTTCATCGGTTACTCTGCGTCGCTTCCAGTATCGTTATTCTGCATTGCCAGGCGGTGCTGAACCAGTGCAGCCCACAGAAGTAACTTATGCCGGTATTTACCTGCAAGATGAATGGGCAGTAAGTCCACAATTCAACCTGACAGGTGGTGTACGTGTGGATATTCCTTTCTTCGGTGATACGGGTTTCGAGAATGAGCAAGTATTGAAGCAAACTTACCGCGATGCAGATGGTAATCCATTACAAGTAAGCACCGCTAAATTGCCAAATGCTACACCTTTGTTCTCCCCACGTCTTGGATTCAACCTTGATGTATTGGGCGACAAGACTTTGCAGATTCGCGGTGGTACGGGTATTTTCACTGGTCGTCCAGCGTTCGTGTGGATTTCTAACCAAATCGGTAACAACGGTGTATTGACTGGTTTTGAGCAGATTGACAATACCAATACACGTCCATTCACGCCAACACCAGGTCAGTTTATTGAAAATCCATCTACACCTTCTTCGTACAATATTGACGTAACGGATGAAGACTTCAAATTCCCACAGGTGTGGAGAACCAACCTGGCAGTCGATAAAAAATTGCCTTGGAACTTAGTAGGTACGTTGGAATTTATTTACAACAAAGATGTCAACGGGATTAACTACTTGAATATCAACCAAGAACCTGCAACGGCTACATTTGCTGGTCCAGATAACCGTCCTCGTTTTCCGGGCTCAGGCCTGTCGGGTGGCGCTTTAAACAATGCCAACCGAATCAACGATAATGTTACGGGCGCTGTTTATCTGACCAACCAAAACCAGGGTACATCTTATACTTTCACCGCTTCTTTGGAAAGAAAATTCACCAACGGATTATTTGCAAAAGTGGCTTACAACTATGGACAGGCAAAAAATCTAGTTGATGCTGGTTCTATTGCTAGCGGTTCTTACAATGGTATTACGAGTGTAAGAGGCAACAATGATCCTGATTTGGCTTTCACTGCGAATGATCAGCGTCATCGTTTCCTCGGTGCTTTGACCTATCGAATTGAATACTTGAAATTTGGTGCAACGCAGTTTGGCTTCTTTATCAATGGTGCTACACAAGGTCGCTTTACTTATGTCATAAACAATGATATGAATGGTGATGGTATCGCTGGTAACGACTTGTTGTATGTTCCAAACAATGCAAGCGAGCTTAGATTTGTTTCTTCAACGGTAAACGGTATTACCTTCACACCAGAACAACAAGCTGCGGCATTCGATGCTTATATTAATCAAGATGATTACTTGAGTGAGCGTCGCGGACAATACACAGAGCGTAACGGTGCTTTATTCCCATCTTTGTGGAGAGCTGATTTCTCTTTTGTACAGGAATTCTTCATCAATGCAGGTGGAAAGCGCAATTCTTTGCAATTCCGCGCAGACATTCTTAACGTAGGCAACCTGTTGAACAGTGACTGGGGTATAGCCAATCGAGTTATCAATAGCCGTCCATTGAACTTTGCTGGGGTAACTTCTGATGGCATTCCTACTTATAGAATGGCAACAACGGGTTCAGGTACAAGTACAAAGCTATTGGATGAGACTTTAGCTAAAACAGCAAGTATTACTTCTGACGTATATCGTATTCAGTTGGGTATCCGTTATACCTTCAACTAATAGATAACATACTTTTGTCAAATAATAGCATGAGAGGTTCGTTCGCAAGGGCGAACCTCTTTTTTATTTCCCGTATCTTTGTAAGAACATGATATTTTCAAACCAATAAACCGATTTAAAATCATGAGAACACTATTTTCCACGCTTCTTTTTTGCACTATTGTTTTTTGGGGCTTTAGTCAAACTTCTTATCCGGTTTACAGCATTGCCACCGTTACAACTGAGAATGCCGAAGGCGTTGCAGATTCTCTTAATGTGACTACCGAATTGCGCGGTGTGGTCTATGGTAGTAATTTGCGCACCACTGGCGTTCAATTCACCATGATTGACCGAGCTAATAATGGCATTGGCGTTTTTCACGCTACTAAAAATTTTGGCTATACCGTAATGGAGGGCGACAGCATCCTTGTACGAGGAAAAATCGAGCAATTCAATGGCTTGACGCAAATTAGTCCAGACACCATCATTCGTGTTGGTCAAAACATTTCTCTTATTGAACCAACGATTGTAACTGCTTTGGACGAAAACACGGAGTCAAAGTTGATTCGTATTCAAAACGTGCGATTGCTTACTCCTAGCCAATGGACCAATGCCAGCGGTGGCTTTAATGTGAATATTACCACCACCGGAACGGACACCATGGTGCTGCGCATTGACAGCGAAATGGATATTTTTGGAAAACCTGCGCCTACGGGTACTTTTACACTCACGGGCATTGGCGGACAATTTGATAGCTCGATGCCTTATACTTCTGGCTATCAGATTTTGCCTCGATCCATTCAAGACATCAATCCTTATGTGCCTTCTACTGCTCCAGAATATCCGCTATACAACATTGCGTTGCTGCGCGATAATGCTGCGGATGGTCGTCCGGATTCATTAGGACGCAAAGTGGAGGTGCAGGGCACGGCATATGGGGTGAACATTCGTGGTGCGAACAATGGCTTACAATTCACCATCATTGACGGAAGTGGTGACGGTATTGGCGTTTTTAGTTCAACAAAAACATTTGGCTACACCGTTACTGAAGGCGATAGCCTAATCGTGCGTGGTACGGTTGATTTTTTCAATG
The DNA here is from genome assembly GCA_964517145.1 of uncultured Saprospiraceae bacterium. Taxonomy (GTDB): domain Bacteria; phylum Bacteroidota; class Bacteroidia; order Chitinophagales; family Saprospiraceae; genus JADJNW01. The sequence continues at coordinate 16,589 of CAZFBN010000076.1, read as the reverse complement.
GCTTGACCCAAATTATTCCTGATACCATCATTCGCATTGCTCAAAATCGGACTTTATTGGTGCCAAAAACAGTGATTGCTTTGGATGAAACCACTGAATCCCAATTGGTTAGGATCAATAATCTGATGTTGGCTACGCCTTCGCAATGGACGAATACTGGCACGGGCTTCAATGTGGATGTGACCAATGGCACGACTACTTTTCAGGTGCGTATTGATGCGGATGTTGATTTATTTGGACAACCGGCACCGACCGGAAAGTTCGATCTCATTGGCATTGGCGGGCAATTCGATAATTCATCGCCCTACACCAGTGGCTATCAGTTGCAGCCGCGTTCGCGCCAGGATTTACTGCTAGTGACCTCCGTGCTTGATCCGACTTTAGCAGAAGGGGTTAAATTATATCCGAATCCAGCGGCGAATTGGTTAATTTTAGAAAATCCTAATGGCTTTGATCGAGTTCGTATCACAAATTTGCTGGGACAGCAAGTTTTAGAATTTAAAAATGTAAATACCAAAGGGCAATTTGATGTTAGTCAGCTTGCGCCAGGCGTTTACAATATCACGCTTTTGCAGAGCAACCGCGCTTGGGCGATGCAGTTTATTAAACAATAATTTTTATTTTATAAAAATTTTGATACAAAATGCCTGCTGGATTGTTCTTCTTCCAGTGGGCATTTTGTTTTGATCACCCAAAAATTCATTATGAAAATAGGCATTTCGCTCTCTGGCGGCGGCGCGCGGGGCATCGCGCACATCGGTGTTTTGAAAGCGTTAGAAGAAAATGGCATCTCGCCAGAAGTGATGGTGGGTACGAGTGCAGGCTCCATCGTGGGTGCTTTGTATGCGGCTGGTTATGAATCAGATAAAATGTTGGAATTTTTAAAAGATGTAAGCATTCTCAAAATTTTTCGTGTTGGATTGCCCAATCGGGGACTCGCTTCTTTGAATTACCTGGAAAGCTTATTACAAGAAGCTTTGCCAGATGATAATTTTTCCGTTCTAAAAAAGAAATTATTTATTGGAATTGCTAATTTATTAACAGGCAAATTGGAAATTATCAGCAGCGGACCTTTGCACCAGGTTATTATTGCTTCTTCCTCTATCCCTTTGATTTTTAAAGCGATAAAGTTAGGGGATAATTTATATGTAGATGGGGGCGCTATTGATAACATGCCGGTTCAGCCGCTGAAGGGATTATCGGATGTAATAATCGGTGTGAATGTAATGCCCATTGTACCGATTGATGAAAAAGAAGTGAGTTCTATGATAGGCATTGCGGCGCGGTGTTTTGAAATGGCGATCTGGTCGAACAGTAAGCCCAATTTACAGCAGTGTGATATTATCATTGAACCAACCGGTATTACTCAATACAGCATTTTTCAGTTCAATAAATATCAGGAATTATACGAAATCGGCTACGAAGCTGCTCGCCGCGCCATGCCCGATATTAAAGCGCAATTAGAAGCAAAACAGTTGATTTTAAATAATCAATAAATTTAATATTATATATTATTCACTACTTCATTATTAATTCCTTTATTTTTTCATTCTTTAATTCAAAAACACCGCCGGTTCCTCTTCCTTCAAAATCTGCACATCAATATTTTCTTTCAAAGTCGTGGCCAACGAAAGCCCGACATAATCCACCTGTATTGGAAAAGCCTTATGTTTACGATCCACTAATACAGCCACTTGCACTTTTTTAGGCAAAATGCTCAGGAGCGGTTTGAACGCATAAAAAATGGTACGACCCGTGTTTGCTACATCGTCCACAATTATCAAAGTTTTACCTTGCAATTTCGCAGTAGACATTTCTAATTCAATGGAAGCACCGAGCGGATCAGCTGGATTAAGTCGCAAGCGTGTTAAAATAATTGGAATTTTTGTAATGTGATTCAGCTCATCCCGAAGCATTTGCGCCAAACTATAACCCCGATTGTTGATACCCAAAAGGTAAATTTCATTTTCTTCATAATTTTCTTCCAACATCTCAATCGCTAAACGCTTGATTTTCTGTTGAATCTGCCGTTGATTTAATATTTGCATGACCGTTTTTTGGTTTAAATTCTCCCCAATTTTATTTAAATTCCGTCTGAATTGTAAATTTCCATGAGCTATTTTTGGAAAAATTTGTTTTGGCTGTAAATTAGCGAAAATTCGCAATCAAATGGAATGTTGGAATAGCGGAAAACTGCATTTTTGAACAAGTCGTGAGCAGATTCCACCATTCCAAAATTCCCTTATTCCAAATAAAAGAGTATGATTCAACAAATCATTTTTATTATTGTGAGTGTTGCCGCTATTGGGTTTGCGCTTTGGCAATTCTCCAAAATCCGGCGCAACATTTTATTGGGAACCGACGAAGACCTGCGGCTCGACCCCGCGCAGAGTTGGCGCAATGTGCTGCTCATTTCTTTTGGGCAGAAAAAAATGTTCAAACGCTGGATTCCCGCGGTGTTTCACTTTTTTATTTACGCCGCATTTGTCATTACACAAATTGAATTAATTGAAATTTTCATCGACGGTATTTTTGGCGTGCACCGCTTTTTTGCGGATAAACTCGGCGGATTTTATACGTTCGTTATTAGTTTTATAGAAGTCTTATCTTTATTAGCATTTGTAGCCACTGTTATATTTTTAATGCGTCGTAATGTGCTGAAAGTGAAGCGCTTCCAGGCGTATGAATTAAAAGGCTGGCCCTTTCGCGATGCGAATATAATATTAGGATTAGAAATTATATTATTAGTTGGTATTTTTAGTATGAATGGCGCGGATGCCCTATTGCAACAAATAGATCCGACGCATTATAAAGATACCGGCACTTTGGCGGTGAGCAGTTGGCTGGGTCCGGCGCTGTTTGGCGGTTTGAGCGAAGGAGCGCTGCATGTGGTGGAACGTTTTGGCTGGTGGCTGCACATTCTCACGGTGTTTGCATTTTTAAATTATTTACCAATTTCCAAACATTTACATATTTTATTAGCATTTCCGAATACCTATTATGCCAAGCAAAAGCCGCGCGGCGAAATGGAAAATATGCCGGAAATTATGAATGAAGTGAAGGCGATGATGGGATTGGCACCGGAAACCGGCACGACCGAATTACCCGAATTTGGTGCAAATGACGTATTCTCAATGAGTTGGAAAAATATTTTGGATGCTTACACTTGCACAGAGTGCGGACGCTGCACCGATCAATGCCCTGCCAATATCACCGGAAAATTATTATCACCGCGTAAAATTGTAATGAATATTCGTGATCGTGCCGAGGAAGTCGGTAAAAATATAAATAGTGGTAATGAATCATTTAAAAAAGATTCCTCCTTACCATTAACAAAAGATAATTATCAGGACGGTAAATCTTTATTTAATTATATCACAAGGGAAGAAATTCACGCCTGCACGACTTGTAACGCTTGCGTAGAAGCCTGTCCGGTGCTCATTAATCCATTGGAGCCGATTTTAAAAATGCGACGCTACGAGATTTTGAGTGAATCGGCAGGTCCGGCAGAGTGGCTGCCTTTGTTTAATAGTATTGAAAATGGCGGCTCGGCGTGGGCGATGAGTGTAGATCGGGATGCGTGGGTGAATTCGTAGTGCGGCGTTTACGCTGCCTTCCGTCCCACCGGATTTATCCGGTAAAACCTGTTAATATAAATTGCGTAGGCGCAATATAATATTAAAATAAATAACATTATGATATATCAAATTAGCATTAAACCAGAGGGAGAACAAGCGGTGTTGCAGTTGTTACAGTCCTTAGTGGCGGTTGGGTTGGTCGAATCGGTGGAGCCCTCCGAGAGTTTGGCACTGGAAGGAGAGCCCGTCAGTGACGAGGAATTAATCACAATTTTGGAGCATCGGCGGCAAGAGATGAATGAAGGAAAATCTTTATCCCAGGAAGAAGTTAAAAATTTAATAAGTGCGTGGAAGAGCATCCGACAAAGATAGATTGGAGTTTCCGGGCAATGGACGAATTAACCGATATTCGGGATTATTTGGCAGCTCAGACCTATGATGAAAAGGCAGATGCTTTTATTGATGCACTTTTAGCGGAGGTACAGAAGTTAGAAAAAAATCCTGCTACATTTCCTTTTTGTCGTAATCAAATGCTACAAGAAAAAGGCTATCGTTGTATCAATTTTAAAAATTATATTATTGTTTATTTTATAGAAAGCGATCACGTTCAAATAGTTGCAGTAATGCATGCTCGTCGAAATCCTAAAGATTTTGATGAAATAGCTAAATAAAGATAATTATGCAAGTAAAAACCATGGCGGAATACGCCGCTGTCGGCGAAGAACCAGAAATCCTGTTCTGGGTGGGCTGTGCCGGAAGTTATGATGCGCGGGCACAAAAAGTAACGCGGGCTTTCGCCGAAATATTAAATAAAGTCGGTATCAAATTTGCCATCCTCGGCAATGAAGAACGCTGCACGGGCGACCCGGCACGCCGCGCGGGCAATGAATTCCTGTTTCAAATGTCGGCGTTGATGAATATTGAGACGCTAAATATGTATAATATTAAAAAAATTGTTACTGCTTGCCCGCATTGTTTTAATACCATTAAAAATGAATATCCGGCGCTCGGCGGTACTTATGATATTATACATCACACCCAATTATTACAACAATTGATAAATGATGGTCGCATCAAAATGACCGGTGGAGGCACTTTTAAAGGCAAGCGCATCACGTATCATGATTCTTGTTACATGGGTCGCATCAACGGCGTGTACGAAGCGCCGCGTACAGTATTGGAAACATTGGACAGCGACCTGGTCGAAATGAAACGCTCCAAACAAAATGGCTTGTGCTGCGGCGCAGGCGGCTCGCAAATGTGGAAGGAGGATGAACCCGGCAAAAAGCGCATCAACATGGAGCGGGCAGAGGAAGCGCTGGCTACAGGTGCGGAGATTATTGCATTGAATTGCCCGTTTTGTTTAACGATGTTGACCGACGGCGTCAAAGCCAAGGATAAACAGGATGAGGTGATGGTGTATGATTTGAGTGAGTTGATTGTGAAAAGTGGAGTACTGGAGTGATGGAGTATTGGAATAATGGATTGTTGGAGGATGTAACGATGGTTTTATGGAAGAAAGGAAAAATAAAAATCGAGGGTATCAGCAGTTATGGGTTTGGCAGGATGCCAAATTATTATATCAACTTACCTGGGAAATTTTAAAAAAGTTTCCTTATGAATTGAAGCGATTGGTGTCCAATCAGATTGCTTCTGTAGATTCAGTACACCGCAATATTGCAGAAGGCTACTGCCGTAAAAGTGTGAAGGAGTATTTACAGTTTGTGAATATTGCACTCGCTTCGCTGGGTGAATCGGTGTCAGCTATAAATGTTTATAAACAAGCAGGACATGTATCTGCTGAAGATTTTGAAAAATGGGATGCCTCAGCTTATAAACTAGAAAATGGACTCATACGTTTAGTTCTTAGTTTGGAAAAGAGACAGTGGAGATTGGACTACTTCTTTTCAGGAACCAGAAGTAGCGTATGGCTTGGAAGATGAGTAATCCATTATTCTTTAACTCCAATACTCCAAGCAATTACATAAAATGAATTAAGGAAAAGATGAACACAATAGCATTACCACCCACTACCCGCATCTGGATTTACCAAAGCAATCAGCCTTTTCCTGATGTAAAAGTGCCTGAAATTCAAAAACTTGTACAGGATTTTGCGCAGCAGTGGATTAGTCATAATCGCCAATTACGCGCGCACGGAGATGTATTACACAATCGTTTTGTGGTATTGATGGTGGACGAAAGTCAGGCGGATGCCAGCGGCTGCTCGATTGATAAATCGGTGTATTTTTTGAAAAATTTGCAGGCGCAGTACGGCGTGGATTTGTTTGATCGCATGCGTTTCAGCTATTTGGATGGCGAGGACGTAAAAACCGTGTCGCGGGAAGAATTTGAAGCATTATACGCCGCAGGAAAAATTAATGATGAAACGCTGGTTTTTGATACCTTAGTAAATAATAAAGGCGATTTTGATAATCATTTCTTGAAACCATTACATCAAAGTTGGCACAAGCGGATGGTTTGAGGTTTGTTGTTTGACGTTTTAGCGCCTTCATTTGTCTAAATATTTTAACTGTTGATATTTAAAAATAAACTAATCAGCCGGGCAAATCGTTTTGCAATTATTAATAATCAATTGACAATCATCCATTAAGCTATGTTTGGAAAGGTAAAAAAATGGCTTGGCATTGAAGGGGTAAAAATTGAAATCGTTTTGCCGGATGCGGTTCGCGCGCGCGATGGCGTGGTGGAAGGTGTTTTGCGTTTTCAGTCAATGAATACCCAAATCGTGACTAACGTCAAAGTGGCGGTGTATGAAAAATATAGTCGGGGGCGCGGCGCTGAGAAGCTGATTGATGAGTACAAATTGGGCGAAATCGAATTGAAGGAGACATTTGAAGTGCCTGAAGGCGAAATAATTGAAGTGGATTTTGAATTGCCATTTGAATTGGTAAAATCAGAAATGGACGAATTTGGCAACCGGAATTTTCTTTTCAAAGGCATTGCCAACCTCGCCAAAACCGCGAATGCCGTGAAATCTTATTACCGTGTGGAAGCCACCGCAAAAGTCAAAGGCACCGCACTCAATCCTTTTGATTCTCAACCACTTACTTTAAAATAAATATCCCAATATCCCAATATCCCAATATCATAACCCCTACCGATTCTGCTTTTCCTGAAAAGAACGAATAATTTCTTCTTCACTTTTGCCCAGATTTTCTAACAAAAACTGCGCATCATCCGCAAAATCGTCTTTAGGGTATTTTTTTAAAAATTCTTCATAAATTGGGCGTGCCTCTTCAAACCGTTTCAATTCGCTGTCTAGTGTAAACGCCCGCATAAACAGCACCTGTGACGCTTTTTCGTAATTGGGATACTTTTCATTAATGATTTTGAATAATGAAAGCGCTTTGTCATATTCATTTAGGCTGCCCGCGAGCTCTGCCGATTGGTATAGCCATTCCGGGGTTTGTGGGTCGTCTGGTAGCAGCGTTGCATATTGATCCGCCCAATGGATAAATTCTTGCATTGCTTCTTGGTTGAGTACCCCTGTACTTTCGTTGAAAGTCAGTTTCTTTAATTCACTTAAACGATTGTCTAGCAGCTTCTTAGCTTTATTTTTGTATTGCGAAGCGTACGCATCATTTGGGAAAGTAGTCAGGTAATTTTGGTAAGCCGTTATCAAAGTGTCCAAAGGCATGGTAGAGGCAACCGCGTTGCCCCAAGTCTCCAATGACTCAATTTCTTTTTGTAGTTCTTTTTTTTCGGAATGGCAAGCGATTAAAAATGTGCTTACTATTACAAAAATGTAAATAAACTTCATAAGTTCGGTTTTTGTGGTGACGCGCAAAAATACACCACTTTTGGCAAACGAAGAAGGGTAGGGGCGGAGAAGATTAAAAAGCCGATATTTTATAAACCAGACCGGTATTTTCCTGTTGTGATTTACTGTTTGTATCTAAAGTCTATCGTCTCATGTCTAAAGTCTCCATCTTTTGGTTTCGCCGCGATTTGCGTCTGCAAGATAATGCCGGTTTGTATCACGCCCTGAAAGGCGAGCATCCGGTGTTGCCTTTATTTATTTTTGATACCGAAATATTAAATTATTTAGAAGATAAAAAAGACGCACGAGTTGAGTTTATTTATAACACGATTAATGAATTACATTATGAATTGAAGCAGTTGAATAGTTCTATTCTAATAAAATACGGAAAACCTATCATAATTTGGGAGGAATTATTAAAAGAATATCAAATTGCGGCGGTTTTTACCAATCATGATTATGAGCCGTATGCCATCAATCGGGATAAAGAAGTCAATGAATTATTAAAAAAACACGACATTCTATTTTATACGTATAAAGATCAGGTCATTTTTGAAAAATTAGAAGTTACAAAAGATGACGGCACTCCTTACACTGTTTTTACACCTTATAGTAAAAAATGGCGCGCCAAACTAAGTGAAAAAACTGTAAAAATTAAAAACGGACAAGAGAAATCAGAAAATATTTCCTTTTATTTACAATCTTACCCGACAGAGCAATATTTAAATCAATTATATCATATAGAACCATTGCCACATATTACATTGGAGGAAATGGGATTTGAACAAACGGATATTGACATTCCTTCCAAGACAGTAGCGCGTGGAATTATTAAAAATTATGACAAAACTCGCGATTTTCCTGCATTGAACGGCACTTCCCGACTCGGCATTCACTTTCGTTTTGGCACCATCAGCATTCGGGAAAAAGCACGGCATGCAGCTAATTTAAATGAAATTTATCTGAATGAATTAATCTGGCGCGATTTTTATGCTATGATTTTAGCTAATTTTCCCCGTGTTGTAAATGAATCATTTAGACCAGAATACGATCACATCGAATGGCGTAATAATGAAGCGGAATTTGAAAAATGGTGCAAAGGTAAAACCGGCTACCCGATTGTGGACGCAGGCATGCGCGAGCTGAACGCCACCGGTTACATGCACAACCGCGTGCGCATGATTGTTGCGAGTTTTTTGACCAAACATTTACTGATTGATTGGCGCTGGGGCGAGGCATATTTTGCGGCAAAACTGCTTGATTATGAACTCGCTAGCAACAACGGCGGCTGGCAATGGGCGGCAGGAAGCGGCACCGATGCAGCGCCTTACTTTCGCATTTTTAATCCAATCACCCAACAGCAAAAATTTGATCCAGATTTAAAATATGTGAAAAAATGGGTACCCGAATATGGAACGGTTCCTTATGTAAAACCCATTGTAGATCATAAAATGGCACGCGAGCGAGTACTGGAGGTATATAAAAAAGGCTTGAATGCAACTCGATGAATCAAAATTTTTATTAAAAACTATTATTTTGTCAAAAAGAATTGCAGGAAACTTGTCTAACTTTTGACCTGATTTTTTACTTAAAATCCATATAGTATGAAAAAACTCTATTTGTGGCTTTGCCTGCTGGCATTGCCGTTTTTGCTTTTACCTACCCTCGCTGCACAAACGCCCAGCCCAGATAAAGCGCTGAAAAATATGAAATGGCGTCCGGTTGGACCAGCCAACATGGGCGGTCGGGTGACAGATATTGTCGGGATTCCAGGTGATCCGAGTACATTTTACTTCGCTGCTGCCGACGGTGGTGTACACAAAACGATGAACGGCGGTGTCACTTTTGAAGAAATTTTTAAAAATCAAAAATCGTATTCCGTTGGCGCACTGGCGATTGCACCTTCAGACCAGAATGTGGTTTGGCTAGGCAGCGGTGAGGGCGACCCTAGAAATAGCGTGGGCTATGGACATGGCGTTTACCGTTCGACGGACGGCGGCATGAATTGGACGCACCTGGGTTTGGACAAAACCGACCGCATCAAGCGCATCGTAGTGCATCCAAATAACCCGGATGTGGCATGCGTGTGTGCGCTTGGACGCGAATGGGGACCGAATCCTGACCGAGGCGTTTTTATGACTACCGATGGCGGCAAAACTTGGGAAAAAACTTTGTATTTGGACGAAGATACCGGCTGCTCCGATATTGCGATGGATTTATCGAATCCAAGAATCATGTATGCTGGGATGTGGACTTTCCGACGTAAACCCTGGCGTTTTGACGATGGTGGCAAGAAAACAGCGGTCTATCGTTCGATGGACGGCGGTAAAACCTGGGCAAAAATTGGCAAGGGTTTACCCGAAGCACCGATGGCGCGCATGGGATTGGCGGTAGCACAGAGCCAGCCGAACACGGTTTATTTAATTACAGAATTTCCTAATACGAGTGGTACGCTTTTCCGTTCGGATGATCGCGGTGAGAATTGGAAGTTGGTGAATAAAGATCCGAATATCAATTTCCGTCCGTTTTATTATAGTGATGTCAGAGTAGATCCGAATAATCCAGAAATATTATATACTTTATCAGGAGGGTTGAGTAAATCAATGGATGGTGGAAAAACGTTCAAACGCATTGCTGGCACTGTACACGGCGACCATCAGGCGTTCTGGATTGATCCAAAAAATTCAAAGCGCCTGCTGAGCGGCAGCGATGGGGGGTATCAAGTATCAAATGATGCCGGTGAAACCTGGGATATCATAAATAATGTCGAATTATCACAATTTTATCAAATTTTGGTAGATGATCGCCAGCCTTATTATATTTATGGGGGCTTGCAGGATAATGGCACTTGGGTAGGTCCAAGCAATTCATTGCATCGGGAAGGCATTATGAAACGGCATTGGTTACAATTGGCAGGTGGAGATGGTTACTACGCAGTGCCAGTGCCGGGCGAAGAACATGAAGTGTTTGCCAATTTGCAGGGCGGCGTGATTTTCCACGTGGACACGCGCACGGGCAATACGCGCAACATTCACCCTTATCCAAATAAAATTGGGTCGGCAGGGGACGCTGTTGCCGATCACAAATACCGTTTCAACTGGGATTCGCCCATTCACATCTCGCCGCATGACCCCAACACGGTTTATACCGGTGGAAATGTTATTTTTAAATCAACAGATCGTGGATATTCCTGGGAGGTCATAAGCCCAGATTTAACGACCAATGATAAGAGCAAACAGCAATCTTCCGGTGGAGAAATTTATCAGGATAATACCGCCGCGGAATTTCATTGTACGGTACTGACCATTGCAGAATCGCCGAAAGAAAAAGGCGTCATTTGGGCGGGCACCGATGATGGCAATGTGCAACTCACGCGCGATGGCGGTAAAACCTGGACAAAATTGAACGCCAACCTCAAAGGAATGCCTGCTTTTGGCTGGGTGAGTAAAATTCACGCTTCTGAACATGACCCCGGTACCGCTTTCGTTGCAGTTGACAATCACCGCCTGGATGACTACAAAGCCTGGGCTTTTATGACAACGGATTATGGCAAAACCTGGACAAAGATTAGCGATGGATTGCCAGAAGATTGGGTGTATGTGGTACGGCAAGACCCGAAAAACCCAGATTTGCTGTATGCTGGCATGGAGCATGGCATTTTCGCTTCTTGGGATAAAGGCAAAACCTGGTCAAAAATCAACATGAACTTGCCAAATGTATCCGTGCGTGACCTACGCGTGCAGGCGCGGGAAGCCGATCTGATCGTCGGAACGCATGGTCGCGGCGCCTGGGTGCTCGATGACATTCGTCCTTTGCAAGATTTTAAAACCAGTGTCAACAAAGACGTAGCGCTACTTGAACCCCGTCCGGCGATTCGCTGGCAAATGCACTCCATGTTGGAAGACCTCGGTGATCGGGAGTATGTTGCTAAAAATCCAGCCTATGGTGCTTATGTCAATTTTTACCTGGCGCAAGACGCCAAAGAACCCGTCAAACTGGAAGTGAAAGACGCTAGTGGTGCTTTGGTGCATTCGATGATGGATTCAACGGCTAAAGCCGGGTTCAACCGTTTGATTTGGGATTTGCGTGGTCAAACTGCTACAAAATTGAATCGGCAGGTGGGCGGTGGCGGCTTTGGTGGTGGCGATTTCCGACCTTTGGTCATTCCAGGCACTTACACAGCAACTTTGACGGCGGATGGTAAAACATTGGAAACCAAAATCACAATTAAAGGCGATCCACGTCTAGAAATAGGCGACGAAGATTATCAAACGTTACAGCGCACCATTGCCGGTTTGCAAGCAATGTTGTCACAAACCCATGAGTTGATAAACAATACAGATGCCGTTTTAGAGCAGTTGGATGATTTGAAGAAAAAAGTAAAAGCATTGAATAGCGCTGGAAATGAAGCGGTTATCAGTTCTATTGATAAAGCCGTAAAGGATACAAAAGCTTTGCAGGACATCCTCCGTCGTCCGCCACCGGCTATGAATTATCGTCAAAAACCGGCGTTGCGAGAGGAAATCCGATCTTTAATGACCGCCATGGACGGTGCAGCGGCTAAGCCAGCCAAACAACAAACGGCTCGGGTGGAAGAATTGAAACAGGAAACGAATGCTGCCATCAGCCAGTTTGAAACATTGTTGAGCAAAGACATCGCCACCATCAATCAATTGGTACAAGCCATGCCACAAATTGCCATCAAGCAAATCGGCAAACCATAGCTCAGCCTTTAGGCTGAAATATCAAACAGAAAGCCGGTAGAAAAATAAACCGGCTTTCCGTTTTTTGGACTACTGCACCACTGCTTCTTTTACCAAGTCTTCCCGCGGAATACGCGGTTTTATAATTAAACGCAAAGACTGATCGTAAGTGAAATAATTCCACACCCAGTTTATAAAAACGAATACTTTATTTTTGACGCCAAGAAGCGTAAACAAGTGTACAAACATCCACACAAACCAGGCAAAAGCCCCTTGAAAACGAATGAAGGGTAAATCAACAACTGCGAGGTTGCGACCGATGGTTGCCATTGACCCCTTGTCTTTGTAAGAAAAAACTTCTAAAGGCTTGTTTTTCAATAGGTTCTTCAGATTTCTAGCTGTATTTGCCGCTTGTTGCAATGCTACTTGCGCCACCTGCGGATGCCCTTTCGGATACTTTTCTTCGGTCATAAATGCAATATCGCCAATGGCAAACACATTAGGGAAAGCATCTATCTGATTGTAGCGATTCACTTTAACCCGATTGCCAGGACCCATCATTTCCTTGCTCAAGCCCCCCATTTTACTGCCGCGCACCCCAGCTGCCCAGATCACCTTATTCGCCCGAATGGAAGCGCCATCATTCATATGCACCCATTCTCCATCAAAATCGGTTACTAAGGTGTTCAATTTTACTTTCACGCCTAGCTTTTCCAAAAATTGTTGTGCTTTTTTCGCTGATTGTTCTGACATGCCGCCGAGCAGCGAAGGTCCGCCTTCCACCAAATACACGTCGATTTCAGCGCGATTCAGCTCAGGATAATCCTTTGGCATAATGTACTTTCGCATTTCCGCCAGCGAACCACTCACTTCCACCCCTGTCGGACCGCCGCCTACCACTACAATATCCAAGTATCCTTGTCGTTTTTCATAATCTAGCTCCGTCACTGCTTTTTCATAATCATTTAAGATTCGATTGCGCAAATACAATGCCTCCGACACCGATTTCATCGGAATTGCCAAACTCGCCATTTTTTCGTTGCCAAAGAAGTTGGTCTCTGCCCCAATGGCAAGCACGAGATAATCATATTGCAATTCACCGAGATTCGTATGAATAACATTGCGTTCTGGTTCTACCGAGGTAACCTCTGCCACCCGGATGTACACATTTTTTTTCTTCTGAAATAGCTTGCGAAGCGGGAAAACGATGGAGCTTGGCTCCAAACCCGACATGGCAACCTGGTAAAACAAAGGCTGGAATTGGTGATAATTATTTTTATCAATCAATACAATTTGATAATCCAGGTGAATGATTTTGCGCGCCAAAGTCAACCCGGCAAAGCCACTCCCCACAATTACCACCCGCTTTTGGTTCGTTTTAGGAATATTGATGATGGTCATAACCCTTTATTTTCAATTCAGGAAAAATATTTTAATGTTAAACAAGCCAAATAAAATTTTGATCGCAGCAATTATTAAATTTTAAAGCGATGCAAACCTGGCTTGTAGTTTTGTTTTAAGTAGAACAATATTTGATGATAATTGGATTTATTCGATTGGAAATCAGTTTTTTCTACATCCAAAATAATAATTGGCAATGTGGATTCCGTTTTAAAATAATCAAAGTAAGTTTGTTGAATCTTACTCAAATATTCTGCTGAAATGTCTTGTTCAAAAATTCTACCTCGTTTTTGAATATTTTGCAATAAGTCGGCTACCGGACGATGTAAATAAACCAGCAAATCCGGCTTCGGGAAAGAGGCGCTTAATAAATTGAATAAACGATTGAATAGCCGATATTCCTCAACATTCAAGTTGTTTTTTGCGAAAAGCGTCGTTTTAATAAAAAAATAATCTGCGATGACTGACTGCTGAAACAAGCTCCCTTGCGCCAGTTCCTCTTGCAATTGCTTGTGCCGCTCGGTCATAAAAAACAGCTCCACCGGGAAGGCGTAGCGCTCTGGGCTTTCATAAAAATAAGGCAAAAAAGGATTATCTGCAAATCGCTCCAAAATCAATCGGCAATTGTATTCATCAGCAATCATTTGGCACAAGGTGGTTTTTCCAGCGCCAATATTTCCTTCGATGGCAATAAAATGGTGTGGCAGTTGCGGTCTCAATATGTCGCTTTTTCAATCAAAGAAAAGGGTTTTCTCCATGTTAGCAAAAAAATAATTTATTAGTATAATTTATAAATTCATTTTACTCATTTAAAATTTTCACAAAAGAATCATCTGTAGAGTTTTCTAATAATTGAGTCATTGAATGCCCTGAAACAGGATGGATAAAATCAGGTGCGATTTCGTACAACGGCACTAGCACAAAATTTCGTTGCGAAAGAAACGGGTGCGGAATTTTCAAATTTGCTTGATTTACAATTTGTTGTCCATAAAAAAGAATATCGATATCAATCAGTCGTTCTCCCCATTTTATAAGTCGTTCGCGACCCATTTGATGCTCAATCTGTTCTATGCAGTCTAAAATTGCCTCAGGTAGCAAACTCGTTTGCACTTCTAACACTTGATTCAAAAAATCGGGCTGATCGCGAATACCCCAAGCGCCCGTTTCATACACCTTCGAAGCCTTTTTGATTGAACCAATCTGCTCTGCAATTAAGCGCGTTGCTGTTGACAAGTTCGCTAATCGATCACCCAGGTTGCTGCCAATTCCTAAAAACACTCGTTGCATATTCGATTCTTATGCTCCAATAAACGACACGAACTGCCTTTTTGATTGCAACAATGAGATTAGAAAATTTTAAAACCGACCGATCGGTTTCTATTTTCAATATTCTTTGTATCTTTGAAAAAAATATTAACGACGTGGCAAGATCGGCATTGGCAGAAGCAGTACGCACTAGGCAAATGATTATTGAGGAATCAGCAACGCTCTTCAATCAAAAAGGCTATGCCGGCACTTCGATGGCTGATATCACGCTCGCCACGGGGATGTCGAAAGGCGGTATTTACAGTCATTTCAAAAGCAAAGAAGCCATTGCACTTGCGGCGTTTGAGTTTGCCGTACAAAAAGTTACCCAACGCGTGCGCGAACGCACACAAGCCGTCCAGCATCCACTTGAAAAACTGCGGGCAGTGGTGACTTTTTATCGGGAGCATATTTTTACACCACCGGTGGAAGGGGGCTGTCCGATTCAAAATACCTCGGTGGAAGCGGACGACTGCAACCCTGCCTTGCGTGCGCGCGTGATCGAAGCGATGGATTTTTGGAAACAAGGCATCGTTCATGTTGTGAATAAAGGCATTGAAAAAGGGCTCATTTGTAAAAATTCAGACGTAGAAGCTTTTGCTATTCAATTTATTGGAACCTTGGAAGGCGCGATTTTACTGGCGCGGCTGTACCAGAATGTCCAGTATTTTGATATTTTGGCAAAGCAGCTATTTCAAATGATTGACCAGCTTGAAGTGAAAATTGCAGAGACCGATCAATAAAATTGAACTTAAATGGAAACAATGACAATCGCCAATAAAAAAGTAGAATACCTACAAACACAGCACATCGACTCGACACCTGAAGTGCCTGTGCGTTACCCACCAACAATCAAATTCGTGCAATTTGCTTTTCAGACACTTGGCAGGATTTTTCCGAAAAAAGCGGCAAAAATTGCTTTTCAATTGTTTTCCACGCCTCGCATGCGCGCCAAGCATAAAACCTCCGATCCGATTTTGGAAAGCGCTCGTATGTTTGAATTTTTATATGGGAAGCAAATTTTAAAAGGCTACGAATGGGGCAGGGGAGAGCAGACGATTTTATTGGTGCATGGTTGGGAGTCCAGGGGTACGGCGCTGCGTACATTTGTGCCAGCCCTGTTGGGATGCGGATTTCGGGTCGTAGCGATAGACGGACCTGCGCATGGTAATTCGGATGGAAAGTCCACCAACTTGATTCATTTTGCCGGAGCGATTCGAGCAGCGATTCGGCAGGTCGGCAATGTGTATGGCATCATTGCACATTCTTTTGGCGGCGCTTCTACGGTGTATGGTTTGGCGCATTTAGAGCCCATGATTGAATTGCCAAAACTTGTTTTAATTGCCACACCGGATAGTATGAAAAAAGTGCTGGAAGATACGACGCAAACCCTGCGTCTGCCAAAAAGTGTTCAAAAAGCATTTTTTAAAATGGTAGAAAATCGCTTGCAACGTGAAATCAGCGAAGCCGATGTGAGTCGCGCCGCAGGGCTGTTGCATTTGCAAGAGGCAATGCTGGTGCACGATTTGCAAGACCCGATTGTGCCATTTGCAACTTCGGAGCATATTTACAAGCATTGGGAAAATGTGATCTTAGTTGTCACCGAGGGGTTGGGGCATTATCGTCTAATGAAAAATCCTGATCTGATCGAACGCGTAGCAGCTTTTTTACATGGATAACTACCTTATAAATAGAAGTTTATTTTAGAAAAATCAACCTTCAACCGAATTTTGTATCCATTGTTCGTAGGCTGCATTGGCTTCTACTGGTACAAAGTGAAAATACTTGCAAAGTATTAAATTAGGGCCAAAAAATGGAAAA